>JAZQHL010000168.1:0-26965 GCA_045540595.1 Ruminococcus sp. | reverse complement strand
ATGTATACTTAGGTGTTGGTTTTTTATCTGCCTCGTTCTGTTTGATTTCTGATGCAACAGCACGGGTTTCCTGAGCGATATCAACAGGTTCATCTTCCTCGGCTAATGCATTAGGATCAACTGCAACGGTCTGAGGGTCAGCCTGCTTTGCACCTTCTTCTACGTAAGGTGTATTTTTACTTCTGGAGATTCCTCTTGCAACTATAGACGCCTTTGTGGCATCTTCGCCTGTGTACTCCTCGTTGGCAATAAGAATGGAACTGATAAGTTTATCTGAAGGGCTGTCTGATGCAGGGTCTGAATCATCATCGGTGAGAACATCATCGGGAGGATCAATGCCCTGTGAAGACTTAGCAGTTGAGGTTTCAGAAATCGGGATATCTATTCTGCTGTCATTCTTTTTCTTTTTCGATTTATGCCTGGGCTCTTCAATTTTACGAACAGATTCTTCCCCGTCGGTATCAGATGTCTCACGGTCTCTGAGTCTTGCGTTTCTTATAGCAGTCATCTGACGCTTTGCAACGTTAGCAATATCAATAAGTGAAATACCTGTGAGAAGCATTACACATACTATTAATGCAAGGATAGCAATAAACTTGGGAAGAAAGTTATCTCCGCAAAGTTTAACAAGGGGGTATCCGAGGATACAGCTTATTATACCGCCGCCTATTCCGTTGGAGGTATCACTGGAATCGGTATAGGATAGACCCATAGATTTGAAGAAACCCACTTCTTTGTATTCTCCTGATCCGAACATAAAGAATAAAGAGGATACAAGAAGAATAATCAAAGTTGACAGAATCAGTTTTGTAGAAAGACGTGATACACGTTTTTCTTTTGCTGTCATAATGGCAAGATATCCCAGTAAGAACGGAATAAGTATAAATCCAAAGCCAAACACACCATACATAAATCCGCGCAGTGTGCTCCAGAAGGCTTCGCCGGGTACTATAACAAGTACCAGAAGAAGAATGGCAGCTGCTAAAAGAAGTATAGCTTTGACCTGTGGATTCATAGGTTCATATATCAACTGTTCCGACTCTCTGGCAGGGGTGGTTGTTTTTCTTTTCTGCGTACTACTCTTTTTGCTTGTTGCAGTACGTTTCTTTGTACTTTTTTTCTGAGCCAAGATTTTTCCTCCAATTTAATATTCCTGATTATATATCATACAAATGAAACAATCTGTCCTGTTATAAGTTCAATAATACTGACAACTGTTATGATAATACCCATCAGTGCAGCATAGATAACAAAGACATAAGTTTTGTCGGTCTTGAGAAGCCATTTGAATAGCGCAATTGAAAGATAACCCACAACTGCAGATGTAATCATACCTACGATTACAGGGCCAAAGGAGATGTCAAGTCCGCCTTCCTGAGAAACAGCATCGGCAAACTCAAGAACAGCTGCCGCAAGAATTGAGGGCACTGCAAGAATAAAAGTATAGTCAAGTGCTTTCTGCTTGGAGATGCCTCTGCTCTGACCTGCTGCAAGGGTTGAGCCTGAGCGGGAAAGTCCGGGAAGAATTGCAGCAACCGCCTGAACACAACCAACCACAAGAGCATCAACAACATTGTAGCGTTCTTTCGGCTCTGCCTTGCCTTCTTTAATCTTCTTCTCTCTGTTCTTATTCATAACAATACCTGCAAGCAGAAGTGCTGCTGTAAGCAACAGAGAAATACCTGTTATAATAAAGAAACGAGGATCACCTGTGAAAATATCAGCAAGGTCCTTCACCTTCATACCGCCACCGATGGGTACAAACAAAAGGAACAAAGGCAGAAGACCTACAACAAGCATACAGACAAGGTTTCTATCCTCGTCCATATTCTTAAAAGAAAACTTACCTGTGAAAATATCCTTGATCATTCCTAAAACAGCTTTAATAAGGCGGAAAATGAGTTTGTGGTAAAAAGCACAAACAGATACAAGTGTACCCACATGGAGCATTACGTTAAAGAACAGGTTACCCTCTGTAATGCCGAAGAAGTGCTGAAAAATATTGAGATGTCCGCTGCTTGATACAGGCAGAAACTCTGTGAGTCCCTGAACTATACCCTGAAGTAAAGAAAGTATGTAGTCCATCGATTTCCTCCTGATACCTTTCAAATTTATATAGTATAGAATATTAAACCAACTAAGTTATTATGTAATGACAGCTCAGGTATTTTTATTATCGCTGTCATTGTTGTACTCCTGAATCATATCGTAAAGACAATTCATTGCCTGTGAAAGCGTGCCCACAGAATCAATAAGACCCTCGTCAACCGCTTCCTGCCCCTCAAGTATTGTGCCGATATCCAACACAAGTTCACCTGTATTCAGGACAAGTTGATTGTATCTTTCTTTTGTGATGTTGGAATTATCAGCAACAAAAGTAGTAATTCTGTCCTGCATTCTGCGGAAATACTCAAATGTCTGGGGTGCCCCCACAGTGAGACCCGTTGTACGCACAGGGTGAACGGTCATTGATGCACTCTTTGCAATAAAACTGTGTTTACTTGCAACTGCAAGGGGAATTCCGATGGAGTGGCCTCCTCCGAGAACAATTGACACTACAGGCTTCTTCATTCCTGCAATTACCTCAGCAATGGCAAGACCTGCCTCAACATCGCCTCCGCAAGTATTGAGAAGCACCATCAGTCCGTGGATTCTGTCGTCTTCATCAACTGCGACAAGCTGAGGAATAACGTGTTCGTACTTTGTGGCTTTATTCTGTCCTTGTAAAACATAATGACCTTCAATCTGACCTACTATGGTCAGGCAGTGAACAATTATACCCTTCCGGTTAACAATCACAGACCCAGTCTCATTGATCTGTTCTATATGTTGCTCATTTATAGGGCTGTCATTTTCAACTCCGTTGCCTTCCTCATTGGGATTTTTAACAAAAGAATCTTTATCGTTGTGATTTTTACTGCGGGAATCTGTATGGTTACTTTTCATATAATACACCTCTTGGTGTAGTTTTTCCCGCAAACACAAGATAATGTATATAATTATTAATATTATAACACTACATAGCAAAATCTTCAATATTATTCTTCATATTTCTTTATTATAATATTATTATTTTTATTTGTGGTATGATGTTATATTAAGGAGTGAAATATTTTGGACACGAATCTGATAATAATCTATTCCATAATCATTGTTATTCTTATTGCTATGTCCGCCTTCTGCTCTTGCAGTGAAACTGTTTTCTCATGTGCCAGCACCATAAGATTAAAAAGATGGGCTGATGAAGGCAACAAGAAAGCTAAGCGCGCTCTGCAGATTGCAAACAACTATGACAAGGCACTGACAGCTATTCTCATTATGAACAATGTTGTAAACCTTGGCTGTTCTTCCCTTGCAACCGTACTGTTTCTGGAAATTTTCCCGAACTACGGAGCAGCAATCTCAACAGGTGTTATGACTTTACTTGTACTTACATTCGGTGAAATTATCCCCAAATGTTTTGGAAAAGAAAAATGCGACAAACTTGCGCTGACCATAGCCGGCATTCTGAATGCCATGATAGTCATTCTTACCCCCTTTATATATATGTTTCTTGGTATCAAGAAGCTTGCACTTAAGGTTTTCAGTGTTAAGGGTGAAGATTCTACAGTTACTGAGGATGAACTTAAATACATAGTTGAAGAAATTGAAGAACAGGGTATACTTGAAAAGCAGGAAAGCGAAATGGTACGTTCTGTTCTGGATTTTGATGAAACTACTGTTGTTGAGGTGCTCACTCCAAGAGTTGACGTCACTGCTCTTAACGTAGAAGATGACCATGAAAAAATCATGGAAACAATAAAGGCTCAGAGATTCTCAAGGATTCCTGTATATGAAGAAACCATTGATAATATTATCGGTATTCTTCATACCTGGGACTATCTTGATGCTGTTGCATCAGGTAAGACACCGAATCTGAGAGAGCTTATCATGCCTGTTCAGTTTATTTTCCAGACTCAGAATCTCTCCTCTGTTTTAACGGAATTCAGACGCAGACGCCTTCATATGGCAGTTGTTACCGATGAATATGGCGGCACACTGGGTATTGTTACAATGGAAGACCTGCTGGAAGAAATCGTCGGTGAAATCTGGGACGAGGATGAAGAAATAGAAAACAATATTCAGAAAATCTCTGACCGTCAGTGGAGAATTGACGGAGATATGGTACTGGACGATATGTATGATATGTTTGGTATGAAGAGAAATGAAGAAGACTCTGACTTTGTAACAGTAGGCGGATTTATCTCTGAAACTCTGGATACCATTCCAAAGAAAGGTGACAGTTTTGAATTCAGAGGTCTTTCTATCACCGTTGACTCTGTAACCAACCAGCGTATTGACACAGTTACCATCAGACTTCTTGATAAAGAAGAAACCTCTGAGGAAGAAGAATAATTCCTTAAACACAATAAAAGCCTGAGTACAGACCCTTTGGTTTGCTCAGGCTTTTTTATATTCTATGGTTTCCTTGTTATTTATTAATTTACAAATCAGACTGACAGGTATACAAAGAATTCCCCAGAACACACTGTACAAAAGGCATACCTGTCCTAAAATATTCAGAGGCATTCGTGAATAATCCCATACTCCCCAACCAAGCATAAGATTCACAACACAACCAACCGCAAACTCAATTCCCGATATTGCAAGTGAGCCCAGAACACATTTTTCAGGTAAAGAAAGACGAGGGAATTTTGTATATAACTTGTATAGTGCAAGAAAGCATGCTCCTCCTGTGAGCATCATTGTCCAGTGCGTTCTTTGCCTCCAGAGAAGCTCCACTGCTCCATAGGAAAAACCACCTATAGAAAACAATATCAAGTCATTTTTCAGATTCTTTATCATACATATCACCTGAATATAGTTTGCGCCGAAAAAACAAATAAATACAAAAAGAGGTGCTGCAGATGCAACACCTCTTAGTTGTATCGGGTGATATAAGATTAATAGTTCTCAGCCTTAATCCTGAAATGTGCCTGGGGATGGAAGCATACAGGACAAAGCTCGGGAGCTTCTGTACCGATAACAATGTGACCGCAGTTGCCGCACTCCCAGATAACGATAGAGCCCTTCTTGAAAACTTCGCCTTCAGTAACATTCTGGAGAAGCTTGCGATAACGCTCTTCGTGTGCCTTTTCGATTGCTGCTACACCCTCAAACTGGTCAGCAATAGCTGTGAAGCCTTCTTCTCTTGCTTCTTTAGCAAAAGTAGCATACATATCTGTCCACTCGTAGTTCTCGCCCTCTGCTGCTGCAGCAAGGTTCTGAGCAGTTGTGCCGATACCCTCAAGGAGTTTGAACCAGAGCTTTGCATGCTCTTTCTCATTGTTAGCAGTTTCTTCGAAGATCTGAGCTATCTGAACATAGCCCTCTGCACGTGCTTTGGAAGCAAAATATGTGTACTTGTTTCTTGCCTGAGACTCACCAGCGAAAGCTGCCTGAAGGTTAGCCTCTGTTTTTGATCCTTTAAGATTCATAATAGCACCTCTTTAATTTATTTATTCATTAAAACAGTAATGATTACTGTTTTTGATGATTTAATTATATTACATAGATTTCAGTTTGTCAAGTATTTCCTCTTTAGAATACAAAGAATTTATTACATCAAGAAAAGCATTGGCTGAAAGGTATGTAGGTAAACCTAAACTAAGCATAAGTTTATGTCGAAGCACAGCAGAGTTTTCTCTGCCTGAAAGCCCCATTTCAAACATATCGCTTTTAGTCATAGGAGTGAGACTTCGTGAAGTCCCCTGCCCTACATCTACTCCACATTTCATAAGAGCATCTCTTATCACATCAGTGCTTAAGCCTTCTACACCTAACAAGCCTTCTTTAGATGGAGCATCCTTGCGTTTTTCTTTACCTTGAATCTGCGGTATATAGCAATGCTTAATCTGAGCATCAGGCACAATACCCCTGAGAAAATTACGGATTACAAAACCTGCAGAGTCACTGTCGGTCATTATTACAATTCCTCTGTCCTGTGCAAGTTTACGGATAAGGGTCTGTTTTTCCTTATCCTTAAAAACTCTGAAACCAGAAGTTGTGATAATCAAAGTATCTAAGAATTCACTTAAACGCTGTTTGTCGTATTTTCCTTCAACAATGACAGCTTCTTTAATTTTAAGCATACTCAAGCTCCCTTTTTGCTATAAGCATAAGATTTGCAATGAGTTTTTCAAGGGCTGCCTGCTCATTCATAGATGTTGAATTGAGCTTTGCAGTCAGGTTTACTATCTCACTCATACTCTCACGCAGGGCGTTTGTTGAAAGCTTTTCTGCTTTTCTCGGTGCTTTATCAAGCACCCAGGCTCTTTTACCATAGCCAAAAAAATCTGCAGTTTCTTTCATTTTCCCGCCTGAGGTAACTGTTACCCGGGCTCTGTACAAATCAACATAAGCAAAACCTAATATGCGGAGAATATCCCTGACATCTTCACGCTGAGCAAAGAGTTGATAGAGCTGAGTGTAGGCTTTATCGGCATTTCCGTAGATTACATTATCCACCATATCATAAACCTTTGCCTCGAGTTTCTTTACGACGGTAGCCTCAACCATATCAAGGGTAATCTCATCATTTTCTCCTGCATAGGCGCATACTTTATCAAGTTCAAGTCTGAGAGTAGCAAGGTCTGTACCGCAATAGTATATAATTCTTGAGGCTACAGGAAGGGAAAGTTTTTTTCCTACCTTATCAGCCCAGCTTGAAAGCTGATGCTCAAGAGCAGTAGCAGAACGCATATTGATCTGAGCCACTGCACCCATGCCCATTTTATCTACTGCATCACAGAAGGGCTTGAAACGATTACGCTTTTTCTTCTCGTTATCGTCTGATTCTGCCACAGCATCATCTTTTGCAGAAGGTGAAGAAAAAGAAAAAATCACAACGGTTGAAAGAGGAACGTTCTTAAGAACTTCCATAAATGAATCATATTGCTCTTTTGACAGTTTCTTGAAATCCATATCATTTACAAGAACACAATTATATTCTGCCATAAAAGGAACAGAATAAACAGCATCTGCAATAGACTGGATATCTGCATCTGATGAAAACTGATGGAAAGCAAACTCAGAAGGCTCTTTGCCTGCTACTGCAGTGACAAGTTCTTTGGTGTAAAACCTTACGAGATACTTCTCATCACCGAAGATTACATATATATTATTGAATTTTTTTGATGATATATGCTTTTTAAAGCTTTTTTCATCTAAATAAGCCATAGTTGCCTCACTATTTTAGTTTTATATCATAGACGATGTCAGTACCTGTAATGACTCTTTTGGCTATAGGGGCAGAGATTTCTGCAGTTGCCTGTGCAATAAAATCATCACCGGGAATAATCAGTGTATCACATTCAAGAAGACCCATATTATCAACTACTCCGTGAGTTATGATAATATCAGCATTACGGTAAATATCATCTAAATTCTCACAATCAGAATTCTCAGGAAGCAAAAGTATACTTGTACTTCCTGCTGTGATGTATTCGTACACCACACCGTCCTCAACTATAAGTTCAACCTGAACCTTATCCCACAGGTTAACTGTATGATCTGTATGACATACAGTGATATTTTCAGATTCATATTCACTATCAGAATACAAATCATCATCTTTATTATCATACAGCAAAACCTGCTCATAGTCAAACTCATTCATAAGAATTTCTGCATATTGAGCAGAATTATCTTCTGCGGTTTTCACAAGAAGATTATTCTCATCTGTTTTAATTCCTTCAACAGTTCTGCATAAAACCTGAGTTCTCCACTTACTGCCTCCGCAACTGAGCACAGCGTGTCCGTCTGTGCTTTCCAATACAACAGACAAAGCACTGCCGGTATCAGGAATATGAAGGGTCACTACTGACTCGCGACTCAGATTATATGCCGCTGAACCAAACAAAAGAATGAACACAGATGCAACTATTGTTATTCTGTATCCCCTTTTACTTTGAAGAAGCAACGCAACTGCAATCAGAATCAAAGTAGCACTAAGCCAGAAATAAAAGTAAGGTTTATCAGAATTTATGTAAGCATAAGGAATCTTTGAAAGAAGTCTGCAAACAAAGACAAGATATTCATAATAAAGATTAACAATCCATGCAAACAAGGAACTTATAAAGGGCAGAAAACCGATAAAATGTGTTATTGCGCACAGAATTATACAGACAATAACAACTGACAATACAGGCACTGTCAGGAGGTTTGAAAGAACGGATACAGTTGAAAAGCCTCCGAAAGCAAGGATTGAAATGGGAAGAGTCCACAGACTTGCACATACACTGCACGCTATTGTATATACAATTGTCTTTACTATATTCCGAAAGAATCTGAAATTCATAAATCCGAAAGTTCCAAGTCTGTTCATAACAGGCGTTGAGATTTTATCGCTCCATACAACAATGCCTATGGTTGCACTGAATGACAGAAGCATACCTATATCTCCCACCGCATAGGGATTATTCAGAAGAATAAACAATGCAGCAAATCCGATGGAATTGATTGAATCGCTACGACGCGGAATCAATGTTCCCACAATATAAATAATGAGCATCACCGCAGAACGGATTACCGGTATACCACAACCTGTAAGTAGAACAAAACCTAAAATTGCCAGTACATTAACGGTTGCACACAAATACTTATTGCGTAACAGATAACGGGTAATCCTCATCAATACAGAAGAAATAATGGAAAGATGCAGACCTGAAACTACAGCTATGTGAGATAGTCCGCAGATTCTGAGAAGTGCCTTTACATCTGTTTCAATAGTATACTTATCACCAAGAAGCACCGCAGATGAGAAGTCTGCTGTATCAGAGGACATTTCCATATACAAGGCATTTCTGAGTTTTTCCCTGAACTGAATTATATGATACATCAAAGGTTTCGTTTCAGGTACATAAACTTCTACAGCAGTATCTTCGTAAAGGAGATAACTTCTGAAGAAAAGACCTTTTGACATATTGCTTCCGAAGGTCTCTGCTGAGAGAAAAGCCTCAAATGTAAGTTCATCATAAGCATCAGAAAATGTATGCTCATGGGTATAAAGCACCATTCCCCTGTTGACTTCTTTACTGTCAATGGTTTTCACATCAAGTTCGTAGCAATAATAGCCGTTTGAATGATAAACCTCGTTCTTTTGTGTTGCTACAATACGGCAGGTTTTACCATCGTATTCAGTCTGTACAGGCTTCACATAAAAATATGTGTAGCACATAAAAAGGAGTACAGAAAGAAAGACTGCGGCAAAAGCAACAGGCAGGGTGCCCTCTTTTCTGACAACAGGAACAAGAAGAGAAACAACAAATAATAGTAAAGCAAAACCGCCTGTGATAAGTGCTACTGTAGTATTAAGATAAAAACAGGCTGTCAGAGTACAAAGACAAGTGAGTCCTGTAAGTCCTAACAGCCGTTTCATAAATATCAATCCTTAAATGTATTTATTATTTGAAGAAAAGGGGTAATTTTTCCAGGAAGATTATATCATCTCTGTCTGCAGCATCACCCTCAGCAAGAACTGCAGCCTTGCCGACAATGTTTCCGCCTGCAGTTTCTACAAGTTGTTCCATAGCTCTGAGGCTCTCACCTGTAGAAATAACATCATCAATGATAAGAACACGTTTGCCACGGATAGCATTGACTTCATTTTCACCAAGATGAAGGGTCTGCTCAGCAGCAGTGGTGATAGATTTCACTGTAACGCTCACAGGGTTTCTCATATACACTTTTATACCCTTGCGTGCTACTATGTATTTGCCGCAACCCTGACGTGCTGCCTCGTATGCAAGAGGAATAGATTTGGCTTCAGCTGTGAGCACAACATCGTGTTCGGGGCAGATTTTCAGCAGTGCTTCTGCTGCTTTCTCGGTTATTTCTACATCACCGAAAAGAATGAAGGCAGCAATGTCAAGATGCTCGTTTACTTCAAACAGTTCAAGTTCCCGTTCACAGCCTGCGATTGTCATTTTATAGAAATTGCTCATTTTACTTCTCCTCAATTACCTTATCAGCAAAGTTTTTCACTGAGTTTTGTACCACCAAGAAGATGGAAATGAATGTGGAAAATAGTCTGTGCGCCGTCTTCTCCGCAGTTATTAACAATTCGATAACCGTTTGTGATACCTTTGAGTTTTGCAATCTCAGGAATTTTTGAGAAGATATATGCTACTATTTCACTGTTTTCTTCGGTAATATCATCAGCACAGGTAATAGTATGCTCTTTTGGGATAATCACAACATGCACGGGTGCACAGGGGTTAATATCATCAAAAGCAAGAATTTTATCATCTTCATAAACCTTGCTTGAGGGAATGTCACCGTTTACGATTTTACAAAAAATACAGTTCATAACAAAAACTCCTTATATATAAACTTATACATAAATTTTATAGCCTTTTGTGTCTGTAGTCAAGGATTTTTCAAATAAAAAAGCACTCTCTTGTAAAAAGAAAGTGCTTATATAGATAAATGTGAATTATGCTTTCTTTGCTTTGATTTTCTTTTCTTCGCCACGGATAAGGCGCTTGATATTATCACGGTGCATAATTGCAACAAACAGACCGATAAAGAACATTATGGCTGTTGTGGTGATAACATAGTTTAATCTCATAGGCTCGTCTGTAGCAAGTGAAGGCTGATACATAAAGAAGAATGTAATCACAAAGTTCCAAACAACGATTGCAACTGTGCATGCAAGGGACGCAACAGAAATAATCTTTGATGAAAGGAAGAACACAAACCAGACTGCAAGTGTCAGCACAAGCATCCAGGGCATAGGATCCAGAACAAGGAGTATACCTGCCATTGTAGTGATTCCCTTTCCGCCTCTGAATCCGAAGAACACAGGGAAACTGTGACCTAAAACACAGAAAACACCTGCAAGGTACTTGCCATAAGCATTGAATTCAAAGCGTAGTGTATCAGAAAGTGCCTCAATACCTGCATTATCAAAGGACATATTGAATATCCACATTGTGATAATTACAGCAATTATACCTTTGAGACAATCGAAAACAAAGGTAAAAATAGCAGGAACAACGCCAACGCTGCGTAATACATTGGTAAAACCTGCGTTGCCTGAGCCCATTTCTCTTACATCTTTTTTACTGGAAAGCTTTGTGAATATGACAGCAAAGCTGAAACTTCCCAGAAGATAAGAGATTACTGCACAAGCTATGATTCTCCACCAATAGGTTGTTATAAAAAGCATCAGTCTTTGTCTCCTCTCTCTCGTACTACAATTCGTATGGGAGTACCTTCAAGACCGAAGGTTTCTCTGATTCTGTTTTCAAGATAACGCTGGTATGAAAAATGGAAGAGTTCAGCGTTATTGCAGAAGAATACGAATGTAGGAGGCTTGGTGCTGGGCTGAGTAACATAGTAAATCTTAAGTCTTCTGCCCTTATCTGAAGGAGGCTGAACACGGACTGTTGCCTCAGCAAGGAGTTCATTGAGAACACCTGTTTTGATACGCATTGCATTTGTGTTAGCTACATATTTAATCAGTTCGAAAAGTCTGTCGATACGCTGACCTGTCTTTGCAGAAATGAAGAGTGTGGGAGCATAGGACATAAAGCCAAAATCAAGATCAAGCTGTTTTCTGAACTCACTCATGGTCTTGTCGTTTTTTTCGATAGCATCCCATTTGTTAACACAGATGATACAACCCTTGCCTGCCTCATGTGCCATACCGGCAATTTTTGTATCCTGCTCTGTGGGGCCTTCTTCTGCGTCAATCATAATTACGCAGACATCACAACGTTCAATAGCCATTTTAGCACGGATAATGCTGTATTTTTCAATAGCATTATCAACCTTATTCTTACGGCGGATACCAGCTGTATCAATGAAAATGAACTCACCGTGAGTATTTTTGACACGGGAATCGATGCTGTCACGGGTTGTACCTGCAATATTGGAAACAATGCTTCTCTCCTGACCTGTTACTCTGTTTACAAGGGAGGATTTGCCAACATTGGGTTTACCAATGATTGCAACAGAGATAACCTCGGGGTCAGACTCTTCTTCGTCGCTTTCGGGAATAAGAGCGAAAACTGCATCGAGAAGGTCGCCCGTACCGTGACCGTGAACAGAAGAAACCTGGATAGGCTCACCCAGACCTAAGTTGTAAAACTCATAGAAATCAGGGTCGGGCTCACCGATTTTATCGCATTTATTTACGCAGAGAACAACAGGCTTGCCGCTTTTCTGGAGCATCTGTGCAACCTCAGCATCTGTTGCAACAAGACCTGAACGGACATCGGTTACGAGGATTGTAACGTCTGCTGTTTCAATTGCAAGCTGTGCCTGACGGCGCATCTGAGAGAGGATAATGTCATCGGAATAAGGCTCGATACCGCCTGTATCAATAAGGGTTGCGTGTCGGTTAAGCCACTCAACTTCCCCGTAGATTCTGTCACGGGTAACACCGGGAGTATCGTCAACGATAGAAATACGCTGACCTGTAAGCTTATTGAACAAAGTAGATTTACCTACGTTAGGTCTGCCTACAATAGCAATAACGGGTTTTGCCATATTTCCCACTCTCCTTTCTTTATATAAAGTAAATAATAATTCTGATTATCTGATAAGTGCCTCAAGAAGCGCTTCTCCGCTGTTCATTACAGAAACAACAGGAACACCAAGTTTTTCTGATGCTTCATCTACTGTAACATCATCGAGAAAAACATCTTCATCACGGCGGAGCATACATACAGGAATCAGCACCTCGGATCCTAAAGCCTCATCTGAAAGTTGAGAAACAAGGTCATTTCCTACAATCAGACCTGAAACGTTAATCATTTTGCCAAAGAAATTATTGACAATTGGTTTAACATTTACACTGACTGCAGGGAATTTTTCTTTGAGCATACAAGCAAGCTCTCTGAGATAAGGTGCTGCGCTGACACCGCAGGCAATTGTTTTGTTTCGGACTAAAGAGGAATCGCTCTGTGCATCTTCAAGCGCAAAGGTGAATTCTTCTTTCTGCAAAGCAATGAGTCCTACACCGTTTTCAAGGCAAGGATAATCCTCATAATATTCTGAATCAGGGATTTCACGTTCTGCCTTGATATAAAGTTCGTCAGAAGCAAAGACTATTCTTCTGCCGTACTTATTAATAAAGGAATCTCCAAATCTTTCAACAATGTCAAGAACTGCTGCAGCTGATTCTTTATTGAAGGGAGTTAAAGGATAAAGCCCTTCTCTGTGGTCGGTAAGACCTACAGGAACTACTGCTATGGAGTTTACATTAAGTGCTTCCAGATCAGTAAGTGAACGCTCAAGTTCTTTGCCGTCATTGATACCCGGACAGATTACAAGCTGACAATTCATATCAATGCCTGCATCGGAAAATCTCTTCATTGCTGACAGGGATTCACCTGCAAAACGATTGTTCATCATCATACAACGAAGCTCGGGGTTAGTAGTGTGAACTGAGATGTTCACAGGGCTTATATGCATTTTAATGATTCGTTCAATCTCATGTTCTGAAAGATTAGTGAGGGTAATATAGTTACCGAAAAGGAAAGAAAGTCGGCTGTCATCATCTTTGAAGTACAGGGTTTCTCTCATTCCCTTTGGCATCTGGTCAATAAAGCAGAAGATGCACTTGTTGCGGCAGGAATGCTCCTTATCCATAAGATAAGAATCAAATTCCATACCCAGTTCATCATACTCAGGCTTGCGGGCAACTGCTGATTTCTTCACTCCATCAGAGATAAACTCTATTGTAACCTCTCGTTCAAGTTGATAAAAACGATAATCAAGAACATCTACGATTTCATTACCGTTAAGAGTAAGCAGAGTGTCCCCTGCCTTGATACCGCAGAGGTCAGCACAGCTTCCCTTTATGACGGAATTAACTTTTACTGCCACTGTGGCACACCTCCTAAAAAAACAAAAGGGCGGTCAGATATACTGCCGCCTTGTATCTTTTGTCTTACTTAGCATTAAGAGTAATTCGGTAAGAATTAGTCCTCTTTAACAGCGATAACCTGTCTGCCGTTGTACATGCCGCAGTTGTTGCAAACCTTGTGGGGAGCTTTGAACTCGCCGCAGTTGGGACATGTGCTGAGAGCGGGAGCGTCAAGCTTCCATACGTTTGAACGTCTCTTGTCTCTTCTTGCCTGTGAATGTTTGTTCTTTGGTACTGCCATTTTACAGTCCTCCTTATATTTATGTGTTAATCAAGTAACTGTCTTAAAACCTCGAGTCTAGGGTCGATTGGGCGGGTATCACAGGAGCATTCTCCCTCGTTAAGGTCAGCACCGCATTTGGGGCACAAACCTTTGCAATCTTCATCACAAAGATACTTGAGTGGTAACTCCAGAATAATATCGCTCAGGACCAACTCATCGAGTTCAAGGCGAAAATCCGGTGTTTCAATATAGTCGCCATCGTCATCACCGCAAAGGGACGTTATAAGCCTGTGCTCAAAAGAATACTTCATATTCTCTGAGAGAGGTTTCATACAACGGTCACAGGGACGGTTGTATACAAACTCTGCATCAATATAAAGACGAACTATTCCTGTTTTGTTGCAGGCTGTAGCAGTCACTTTAGCAGGAGAGTTAAAGGGATATCCCCCGTCAATTTCGATATCGCTAATTGCCAGTTCGAAGCTGACTGTCTTAGCAGCTCCGTCGCGTTCGAAAACTTCCTTAAGGTCAAATACCATATAACACCTCTGAAACACAATGACGCATAATAAAACATCGTTTAATATTATATCCTGTGAAAGGCAGTTTGTCAATATAGAATTTGCCGATATTTGTGCCTTTTCAGCAGGTTTTGCTTATATATAATGCAATATATAGTGATTAAGGTAAACTGAGATGATAACAATGCTCAGGCACACAAAAAAGTGCCACAGCATAAACCGTGGCACTCAAATGACTTTTCAGTGATTATCAGATAGCCTCACATGTTGCCTTGAGACCTTCGGGAAGATCTTCCTCAGCAGCAGAAATAAGGAATGTAATCTTTGTGTCGCTGTCCTTAGCAAGTTTGTCAACCTTTGTTACAAACTCCTCAAGGCCCTCAATACCTGTGGGACAAATCTTGAAAGTAGAATCAACAAGAATGTCAGATACATCGTAGTTGCCTGCACAGATACCTGAAAGGAATCCGAGAAGCATATCATAACCGCTGATCTCATAGTGATCAGAGTCAATAAGACGAGCTTTATGTGTGATGTCATAGGTGAGCTTGGAGCCCTTCTCAATAACTACAACGTTACCTGTGGATGTTGCTGCAGTATCGTTTGCCAGTGCGATGAGCTTCTTTGTTTTGCCCGAACCCTTTTTGCCGATAATGAGTGTTACCATAAGTTTTACCTCCGTAATGTTTTTTAGACCAGTCTTGCTTCCAAGGCTGCTTTTTCCTGCTCGTATCCCGGTTTGCCGAGGAGAGCAAACATGTTCTTCTTGTAGCTCTCAACACCGGGCTGGTTAAAGGGATTTACACCCAGGAGATAACCTGAGATTGCACAGGCTTTCTCAAAGAAGTAAATGAGATAGCCAAGTTCAGACTCTGTCATCTCGGAGACATTGAGTACGATATTGGGAACACCGCCGTCATTGTGAGCAAGAACTGTACCCTCAAAAGCTTTTCTGTTGATGAAGTCCATAGTCTTGCCGCAAAGGAAGTTGAGTCCGTCTACGTTCTCAGGGTCTGTGCCGATTGTGATTTCCCTTTTGCATTTGTCGAAAAGTACAACGGTCTCGAAGAGGTCTCTTCTGCCGTCCTGGATGTACTGTCCCATTGAATGCAGGTCAGTGGAGAAAACAACGCTTGCAGGAAAAATGCCCTTGTTGTCTTTACCCTCACTCTCACCGTAGAGCTGCTTGAACCACTCAGACATCATAGTGAAAGCAGGCTCGTAAGATACGAGAACTTCTGTAGTCTTACCCTTGCGATAGAGGCAGTTACGAAGTGCTGCGTACTTGTAGCAATCGTTGGTGAATACATCGTCGTTGTCAAAATCAGCCTGTGCCTTCTGTGCACCTGCCATAAGAGCATCAATATCTGCACCTGCAACAGCAATGGGAAGAAGACCAACTGCAGTAAGTACAGAGTATCTGCCGCCAACATCATCGGGAACAACGAAAGTCTCGTAGCCTTCACGGTCAGCAAGCTGCTTCAGAGTGCCGCGTGCCTTGTCGGTTGTGCAGTAGATACGCTCCTTAGCGCCTTCTTTGCCGTACTTATTCTCAAGAAGTTCTCTGAGAACACGGAAAGCAATAGCAGGCTCAGTGGTAGTACCTGATTTTGAAATCATATTTATGGATACGTCCTTACCCTCGCACAGATCGATAAGTTCTGCAAGAGCTGTAGAGCTGATGCTGTTACCTGCATAGTAGATCTGGGGAGTGTCCTTAGCAAGAGCGTTGTAGTTGGGAGATGTAAGGAATTCGATAGCAGCGCGTGCTCCGAGATAAGAGCCACCGATGCCGATAACAATGAACACGTCAGTGTTGCTCTGGATACGTTTTGCAGCAGCCTTGATGCGTGCAAATTCTTCTTTGTCATAATCTGTGGGCAGAGTCAGCCAGCCGATAAAATCGTTGCCAAGGCCTGTGCCTGTGTGCAGAGCCTCGTGAGCTGCCTTTACCTGGGGAGCGATAGCTGTAAGCTCCTCAGAAGAGACAAATCCTGATACATGTTTGTCAGAAAGATAAGTAGGCATTGTAATCCTCCATTTATGTGCGACCGCGCGCACTGAGTTTTAGTTATTGGTATTATACTATATTTCGCAGCATAATGCAAGGAGGATTTTACATTTTAACTAAAATATTTGTAAAAATTCACAAATAACATAAATTTTGCCACAAAAGTTGATAAACAGCACCAAAAGATATGGCTTCTACAGCACAATCGGTGACAATATCGAATTCATCGATGGTTGCACCCGAATAGTAATATGTGACTTTTCCCACCACTTCTCCCCTTTTTACAGGCGCTTTCAGTTCCTCTGAAACAGTAAATTCCGACTTGACTTCGTCTGTGTTCCCCTTTGGAAGAAGTACACTATCCGATATTTCACATCTGAGATTCACCTGAGACTGCATACCGCCTTTCACTTCAATGGGAGTAAGGCACAAAGCCGGCAACATAAGTTTCTCTGTTTTGAAGTTTGCAAAACCGTAGTCAAGAAGCTTTGCACTATCGGAAAATCTTGCTGTACCTGTGTCACAACCAAGAACAACGGCAACCAATGACATTCCGTCACGATGAGCGGTTGCAGACATACAACTGCCCGCCTGGCTCGTGGTACCTGTTTTAAGTCCTGTTATACCTTTGTAAGATTTGAGAAGTTTGTTAGTATTTACAATCTGGGTTTCTCCGCCTCTTAAATAATCAAGCCAGATTGAACTGAACTCAAAAATATCTTCGTGTGTGATTAGTTCCGCTGACATCAATGCTACATCGTAAGCAGAGGTAACATGACCATCTTCGTCAAGACCGTTGCAATTTTTGAACACAGTTTCATTCATTCCAAGAAGTTTTGCCTTTTCATTCATCTTTGATACGAACTCTTCCTCTGTACCATATATATGCTCAGCAAGGGCTACGGCGGCGTCGTTGGCAGAAGCAACCACAACCGCTTTTATCATATCATATACAGACATTGTCTCCCCCGGCTCAAGCCAGATATCAGAGCCGCCCATTGAAGAAGCGTGTGCAGATGTGGTGACAACATCATCGTATGTGATTCTGCCACTATCAATGGCTTCAAACACAAGGATAAGAGTCATAACCTTTGTGATTGATGCACAGGCACGGACATCGTGAGAATTTTTCTCAAACAAAACCTTCTTTGTCTGAGGCTCTATAAGTATTGCTGATGGAGCAGTAATTTCCTCTGAAGACAGAGCAGAAACATTTACAGAATTGAATGCTGACAAAGAAATCAGAGTAACTGCAGTAAGAAATAAAGATAATATTTTTTTGATAACAATACGCGGTATAAAAGTTTTGGAAAACATAAAAAGCACCTCTTTCATATTCATAGAATAAATATGAAAGAAGTGCTCTGTGTATTCATATATAATATTTTACAAATCAGTCTTTATTGATAATGCAGACTGCGTGGGCAGACATACCCTGCATATTACCTGTAAAACCAAGTTTTTCTTCTGTAGTAGCCTTGACATTAACCGCATCAACGTCAACGACGCATACCTTTGCAATATTCTGACGCATTTCAAGAAGATAAGGCTTGATTTTAGGCTTCTGAGCAATCAGAGTTGCATCTATATTGCCGATAGTGTAGCCTTTTTCTTTAAGCACAGCTACAACCTGCTCCAGAAGTTTCATACTGTCTGCACCTTTGTAGGCAGGGTCAGTATCGGGAAAAAGTCCGCCAATATCTCCCAGTGCCGCTGCACCAAGGAGAGAATCCATAACTGCATGCACCAACACATCTGCATCACTGTGACCATCAAGTCCAAGTTCAAAAGGTATATTGACGCCACCCAAAATAAGGTCTCTGCCTTCAACAAGACGATGCACATCATATCCGTGTCCTATTCTGAACATACTGTTTACTCCTTCCCTGCTCTTTTACTGAGAATTCCCTCAGCCAGAGGGATATCCTGAGGGGTTGTCACTTTTATGTTTGTATAATCACCGATAACAATCTGAACTTTTGCACCGACTGTTTCAACCAGAGCACAATCATCAGTAAAATCTTTTCCAATATTCTTCTGAAGCGCTGAAAGATACAAGTCTTTTTCAAAAACCTGTGGTGTCTGTGCCGCTCTGAGAGTTGAACGCAAAGGTGTATCAATGATAAAACCCTCATCGTCAACAACTTTAATTGTATCTGTAACAGGTACTGCAAGGGCTGCTGCACAATTATTGATACCTGCAAGCACTACCCTGTCGATATCTTCGGGAAGAATCAGGGGACGTGCACCATCATGAATTGCAAAATGGGTTGTCCTTTCACTTGAAGCCGAAATGCCTGCTGCAACACTGTCTGAGCGGGTTGCACCGCCAGGTGCATAAGATGCAACCTTTGTTAAATTTTCCTGTGATACAATGTATTCTATCTGAGTACGGTCAGATTCTCTGCAGACAATTACAACTTCGTTTATGTTTTCAGATTCTTCAAATGCTCTGAGAGTGTGTGCAATAACAGGCTTTGAGTGTAAGGGAATAAACTGCTTGCTGATAGTTGCATTCATACGGGTTGAGTTACCTGCTGCAACGATTACAGCAGTAACATGTATATTCTTCTCCATTTATATCACCATTTTTCTTTCAGAGAATCATATCAGATAAAAAAGCTTTTTATAAACTCTGCAATAAAATCAATTCCCCAGATAATAAGACAAGCGGCAACTATAAAGATAATCATCCACACCATATTCCAGGTACGATGCTTGACACCATTCTTTTCTTCAAACTTTTCTTCATAAGTCTTTGAAGGAGTTTCATCCTCAACGTCTGATTCAGGCACAAGTCTGTCTTCAGGGTTAACATAGCCCATACCAACGCAAACATCAAATGCTTTCTGATAATATTCAAAGGGAACAAGAAGGTTGAAGTCACTCTCAGCATTTACCTTTGCATTAAGTTCGTTATAGATATCGCCGTCTGTTTTTGCAAAGGAGCAAGGAATTCCCACATCTTTGAGAGCGTGCTCGAGTAATGTTACGGATCTGCCTTTGACAGATGTTACACATACAATGCTCTCCTGAGCAATATCAACGCAAGCGCAACCGCAATGGTTGCAAGTATCAGAATCAACTATTCTTTTACAGGTTGAGCAATATTTCATATCAGTCACCTCTTTAATATTCTTTACTGATGATATCACATTCACACAATTTTTGCAACACAAGGAAAAGGACGCTGAACTGCACAGCGTCCTTATTATTTACTACTTGATTACCGGCTGATACTGAATATTATCAATTGCTAACTCAGCCGCTTCAGGAATCGATTCAAAATCTGCAACCAGAGATTTAGGTTTTTTCTGCGGGTCGTCCTGACCGAAAGGAACAAAATAAATGTTCTTTGTGTTAAGGAGCCTTCCGATATTCTGTGCAGAAGCACCGAGTCCGTCGTTGGTTGCTATGCATAAAAGCACAGGGCGTCTGATGCGAAGATGAGACTTTGCCGCCATTGTTACACAGGTGTCTGTGACTCCATTTGCAAGTTTAGAAAGTGTATTGCCTGTGCAAGGGGCTATTATGAGCAGGTCGCACATTTTCTTGGGACCAATGGGCTCTGCCCCTGCTATAGTGTGGATAACCTTGTTCTCTGTTATTCTCTCTATTTCCGAAATGAATTCCTCTGCTTTTCCGAAGCGTGTATCTGTATTGTATGCGGTTTCTGACATTATGGGCAGAACCTTATACCCACGGTTTATTAGCTCCTTTATCTGGGGAATTGTTTTCGAAAAGGTGCAGAATGAGCCGCACAAGGCGTAGCCGACGGTTTTTCCTGTCACCTGTCATCCTCCTCAAGAATGTGATAAATTGTCTTTTTTACTATCTCTCCGGCGGTTTTCGGGGCTGCTTTACCGGGAAGCGAAAGAGCATGGATATTGGTGATTCCCAGACGTTGTGCGGCATACTTATCCACTCCACCCTCACCGGATGAAAGGTCAATGATTACAGCACGCAAAGCAATCTTTGCAAGAAGAACACAACTGAGAATCCTGGCAGGAATTGTGTTGAAGATTATATCAAAGCCCTCCTGCTTGTAAAGTTCGTCTGTTCTCACAGCTTTCACACCAGATAGTTCTATCCAGGCAAGGTCTGAGGGTTTGCGTGCACTGACTGTAAGGTCTGCTCCCATACTTCTGAGTATATTTGTCAGTGCTTTGCCGATTCTTCCATATCCGCAGACAAGACACTTTGCACCATTTATTGTGCCTTCAAATGTCCTCATTGCAATCTCCAGGGCTCCCTCTGCCGTTGCAAAGGCATTGCATACAGCAAATTCTTCCCTGTCGTAATAATCATAGGAATTCACCATAAGTTCCGGACAAGCTGATTCAAGACGGCTCTTCATTCCGCAGAAAACCTTTTTACCCTTCATTGCAGACACAAGTTCGTTTGAAAATCTGATATCCTCCTTAGAAAAGGGTGCAGGAATAAGACCTTTATTATTGACACAAGGCAATGGAAGAATAATTATTTCACTCATAAGTGCTGCTTCAAAAGGTGAAGTTATCTCTACTTTTTTCATTTCTGCCACTGTGTCAAAGCCACCGAGCGCAACAGCGTATCCGTCGTCGCACAAGGAACGAGCACAGTAAAGCTGACGTTTGTCACCGCCGATTATTGCAAAAGAGCCGCAGCCTGTATTCATAAATCACACCACAACATTTCATATTTTCTTGTGATATTTTATGCTGAATACAACTGTATGGTGCAGACACACAACAAAAAAGCACCGCCGAAAAACAGCGGTGCAAATTGTAAATATTCAGTTTATCAGAGAATCTTCTGCAAAAACTGCTGAAGTCTGGGGTGCTTGGGAGAATCAAAAATCTCTGAAGGGGTACCGTCTTCAAGAACAACACCTTCATCAATAAACAGCACACGTGAGGAAACTTCTTTTGCAAAGCCCATCTCGTGAGTAACAACTACCATAGTCATACCCTCCTGAGCAAGTGAGCGCATAACATCAAGTACCTCGCCTACCATCTCAGGGTCAAGGGCAGATGTGGGCTCGTCAAAGAGCATTACATCAGGCTTCATACAAAGAGCGCGGACAATGGCAACTCTCTGCTGCTGACCGCCTGAAAGTTGGTCGGGATATGAATCAGCACGATCTTTGAGACCTACCTTATCAAGAAGCTCCAGAGCATATTTTTCTGCTTCTTCCTTAGAAACCTTCAGAAGTTTCATAGGAGCAAGGGTAAGATTCTTCATAATTGTCATATGAGGAAACAGATTGAACTGCTGAAAAACCATTCCGATTTTTCTGCGGTGAAGGTCAAGATTAACCTTTTTGTCTGCAATATTCACACCTTCAAATACAATCTCACCTGAAGTAGGTACCTCAAGAAGATTCAGAGAACGCAGGAAAGTAGACTTACCTGAGCCTGAAGGACCGATTACGCAAACAACCTCACCTTTTCCGATTTCTACGGAGATTCCGTCAAGAGCACGGATAGCACCTTTTTTGTAGTGCTTTTTAAGGTCTTTTACAACAATGAGAGAATTATCTTGCATTTTTGCTCAGCCTCCTCTCTATAAACTTCACAAGTAATGTAAGAAGAACTACCAGTACAAGGTAGATAAGAGCAATTGCTATAAGCGGCATAAAGGGTGAGAATGTACGGCTCTGGATAATATACGCACCTCGGGTAAGGTCATTGAGTGCAATATAACCGCAGATTGATGTTTCTTTGAGAAGAGTGATAAACTCGTTAAGAAGCATAGGAATAATGTTGCGGAAAGCCTGAGGAATGATAATATACCACATTGTTTTGATGTAGCTGAATCCCAGTGAACGACCTGCCTCAAACTGACCTTCCTTTACAGACTGGATACCTCCACGTACAATCTCTGCAACATAAGCACCTGAATTGATACTGAAGGCTATGACTGCAACAAGCACCTTGTCCACATCAACTGATGCAAAGATAACAAAGTAAATGATAAGCAGCTGAACAAGCACAGGGGTACCGCGTACTACTGTCAGATAAACCTGAAAGATTGCATTGAGCAGTTTAAGTTTGCCTGTTTTCTTGTGAGTAAAGGTTACCATACCAACGATGATACCGATAATGATACCAAAAATTGCAGCAAGAACTGTAATCTTCAGTGTAACACACAAACCGTCCCAAAGATATGTCCAACGATCTGCTTTGATAAAGTTGTTGTAGAACTGGTCACTCAGGTCTGTCCAAAGAGTCTGAAACCACATTCCTACGCTGTTCAAAAACTCAGCCATAAAAACACCCTTTCGCCCAAAAACAGGGCGTGGTTAACACGCCCTGCACTGTGGTTGAGAATTAAAGTAAATTACTCAGCAGCAATGTACTTGTCGATGATAGCCTGAAGCTCACCGTTTGCCTTGATTTCTGCGAGAACAGTGTTGATCTCATCAAGGAGTTTTGTGTTATCCTTAGCTACTGCATAAGCGTACTCTTCCTCGATATACTCAGCCTCAAGAATCTGAAGACCTTCGTTCTGAGAAACGAATACTTTTGCAGGCTCAACGTCGATAACTACAGCGTCAATCTTACCTGTGTTGAGAGCCTGAACAGCTGTGATACCGTTCTGGTACTGCTCAACTGTTGTACCCTCGTAAACACCGTCTTCGATATCCCAGGTTACATAAAGGTCACCTGTTGTACCAAGCTGAACGCCAACCTTCTTTCCGTTGAGGTCATCGGGACCTGTGATTTCAGAGCCCTCGGGAACAATGATAACCTGCTTGGATTTTGCGTATGTATCAGAGAAGTTAACCTCAAGGAGACGGTCCTCTGTTACTGTCATACCTGCTGCACCAACCTGTGCCTTGCCACTCTGAACTGCTGCGATGATTGTATCGAACTCCATGTCCTCAATCTTCATCTCGTAGCCAAGTTTATCACAGATAAGCTGCATAATTTCCATATCGATACCTACGATTTCGTTGTTATCATCGTAGAACTCATAGGGAGGGAAATATGCGTTAGTTGCAACAGTGATTACTGTCTTTGCCTCATCGGCAGTAGAATCTGTTGTGTTTGTGTCGCCTGTACCTGTGCAGCCAGCCATAACAACTGTGAGCATCAGAACAGCCATAAGAAGTGCTAAAAACTTTTTCATGTGTAGTTCCTCCATTAATATAGTGCGGAAATCCGCTTTCTGACTAATGTCAGTATGCTGTTAAGTATAAGTTATCTGCGTAATTTTGTCAACAATCATTATGAATATTTATTCACAGTACACATCTGACTTTCTATAGTGAAATTGTATAAAAAAGAAACAGCCTGCACATGGCAGACTGCAGAAATATTCACTGATTGCATATTTGATGCATATTAAGGTATTAGCTTCCGTCCCAGAGATACACCCCAAGGTCCACCCTGCCGTCTCTCACTTCTATTCCCTCTGCTTGCAAAAGTTCTATCTGACGGTTTACTCCGCCAAAGACAAAGGCTGAGGAGGGCTGACCGAAACGATTGACAACACGAAAGCACGGAATATTATCTGGGTCAGGATTTGAATGAAGAGCATAGCCCACCACCCGTGACCAATTTGGATTACCTGCAAGAAGTGCAACCTGACCATAGGTAGCCACCTTACCATAAGGAATTCTTCTTACAACTTCATATATTCTTTCAAAAGTATTCATGTAATCATCCTTTTGCTACAAATAGAGGTTAACACAGAAATTGTGAATTATACATTTTTGTGATATATGAAACGATTGACTCCCTCAGTCTTTCGGCTTTGCCGAAATCCAGCTCCCTCGAGGAGGGAGCCATTGTATTACAGTTTCTTCTCCATTATAACAAATCTGCCTCGTGCCCAGAATGCCTCACCCACATCGACAAAACCAAGTTTGTGATATAGATTCAGTGCTTTAGGATTACCTGAAAAAGTATCAAGGTGTATTGCATCAAAGCCTTGTGAGACAGCCGATTTTTCAGCATACTCCATAACTTCAGTTGCAAGTCCCCTGCGATGATACAAAGGAGAAACACAAAGTCGGTGAATAACACACCACCTTGCATCGGGATACTGCCAATCTGCATTATAATAATCAGGGTCAGCATCACAATTCATTACATAAGCTGAAATAATCTCACCATTATTAACACCAATGATAAGCTCGCCCACTTCAATATCAGCACTTAATACTTCTTTGTTGGGGTACTCATCGCTCCACTGATTGATACCGCTTTGTATCATATTCTCCACAACTGCTTTATAAAGGGAAATCACCTGAGGCAAATCTTTTGTTTTTGCTTTTCTGAAAGTTAGATTCATATCATTGTTACCATAAAACATATTGTATATTTTTATACAATCCACTTATTGACCTTTGGAATACAGTTCATCACAAAAGAAACTACAAATGAAATAACAACTACAACAATTGAAATAACAGGTACAGAAATAACAGATGTAAAGTTCAATGTATTCAACCCAAACAAATCCAGTAAAAATATCACAAAT
This sequence comes from Ruminococcus sp., assembly GCA_045540595.1. Taxonomy (GTDB): domain Bacteria; phylum Bacillota; class Clostridia; order Oscillospirales; family Acutalibacteraceae; genus Ruminococcoides. Next base: position 1,826 of record JAZQHL010000168.1, on the reverse strand, counting down.
ACATGAATTAGATATGCACCAAAACTATAATTTGAGAGTTTAGAAAAAAACAAGTTTATTTTCTCGTTTTCAAAACGTCTGTATTTAATGAAAGTGTGGACCGCAACAGTTTCAAATAAAACATTAATACTAAAATAATCATAGTATGTATCGCATGCATCCTGTGTTTTGTATGAGATAACTGCAGTTAACACAATAGTTGATACAAAACCAACTAAACCCAACAAATAAAAGAATAATCTTTGTTTTTTAATGAGTTCAATATTACTCAGCCAGTAACCTAAAACAAAATAAAAAGAATAGCCCAGAACAAGATGTATATTCATATTATTAACTATTGAATTAAGATTGTTGACTAAACCAGAAACCACACCGACTGCAAAATCGTTGCATAGATTTACAATATGTGGAATCAAAAAAGAAAACACAAATGAAACAAAAAGGAAGTACTTTGTGATGTTCTTGTCGAGAACAATTTGTTTCAGTATAGGTAAACATATATAAATACCAATAATCATTGGTATAAACCACATGTGATATGATCCGCCAATCATATTAAGTAAAACGGATTTTAGAGAAAAAGAAAAATCATTTTTAACAACAGCATTGCATAGTGGCAAAAACACAGCATAAAACACTGACCACACACAATATGAAACAACTAATCTCGGTATATACTTTGTATAAAGGCAATTTGTATCAATATTCTTTGAAAGGAAAAGAGAACCGCTTATCATACAAAAAACAGGAACACACCATCTACAAAAACTGTCATATATATTATAAATCTGCCAATCAAAACTTGTAACATCTACATCATACCAATTGAAGGCTGCAACATGCACAAAAATAACAGCAATTATAGCAAAAACTCTCAAATAATCAAAATAGACAATTCTGTCGGATTTCATATTAATTCTCCTTTTATCATAGTTGATACATTATTTTTTATTGAACTTGTCGACTCTTTTTAATAATCAAAGTTTTGTTCATTTATAATACTCTTTATCATCTCGGTTAAAAATACTGATATTTATATCACACATCCATATTCACCTGCTCAAACACGCAACTGATTCGTCTGTAATTGCTTTAGGTGGGATATCCACCACAGTGAATTCGACATTTTCTTGTTTGTCGAGTATGTATGCATTTTGGCTTTATATGTCTTTTGGGTTTATAGCACGGAAGATACATAGAATGAAAGCTGGTACAAATGTTAATATGCCGACAATTTCAGAAATAAGAACAAACAGATATCTCTCGTAGGATACCTCTGTCCAGACCCCATGAGATACCAAATAATAATGCCCTGTTTGATATAATTCACAATCGTTTGCTGCATTATGAAGTGCACTTCCACCGGATAAAGCCCTTATGAAAAAGCTGAAGACAAAGAGGAAAACAAGCAAAGATATAACTAATCCGCCTATATCTTTTTCCTTAATATTCCTAATAATTCCTCGGATAATCAAAAGACAAAACAAGATAAAACTGAGATAAAGGATAAACACAAACATAGCTAAAAAATCCTCCATCAAATTCAAGTTATCGGTTAAAACTATTTTATCAAGTCTTCTACATTCACATCAAACTTGATTCACTCGTGGATATCTTTCCGACTTAAAAGGGCTACTGTCTCCACATGGGCGCATCTTGGGAACAGGTCGGCGGCCAGGGCGTTTTTGACCCGGTAGCCACGGGCCTTCAAAAGCGCCACATCTCGGCCCAGCGTGGCGGGGTCGCAGGACACATAGACGATGCGCCGGGGGGCCATGCGGGCCAGCGCCTCGATGCAGTCGGCGCTGGGGCCCTTGCGGGGCGGG
>JAZQHL010000167.1:0-7624 GCA_045540595.1 Ruminococcus sp. | reverse complement strand
AAGAAGCACAACACCCAGAAGTGCCACAGGGTCGGGACCGAAGATTGAGGTGTAGTTGCCCACAGGCTCAACCTGAGAAAGAAGTTCCACAGACTCCATAAAACCGCCGTTTACATTGAGAGCAGCAACCACAACAACCACAATACCGATGAGCATAATAATACCCTGAATAAGGCTGTTGAGGGCTGTGCCCACATAGCCTGAGAGCACAACGTACAAAGCAGTTACCAGTGCCATTACCACAACGCAGACCCAGTAGTCAATGTGGAACGCCATCTCAAACAGACGGGAAAGACCGTTGTAAAGAGATGCGGTGTATGGAATCATAAAGATGAATACTATTGCCGCTGCTGCCAGTTTCAGTGCCTTTGAGTCGTATCTTTTTTCAAAGAAGTCGGGCATTGTGGCACTGCCTAAGTGCTGTGTCATAACTCGTGTACGTCTGCCCAGCACCTTCCATGCAAGGTACGAGCCGATAAGCGCATTGCCAAGACCTATCCAGGTGGAGGCAAGACCGAAGTTCCAGCCGAACTGACCTGCATAACCTACAAAGATAACAGCCGAAAAATAGGAAGTACCAAAGGAAAAAGCAGTAAGCCAGGGACCTACGGCTCTGCCGCCCAGCACGAAACCGTTGACATCTGTTGCTTTCTTGCGGCAATACACACCGACTCCGATGGTGATTACCAGAAACAGAACAATGAACAGAATTTTTACGAACATTTCATTTTCCGATGCTCTGATAAGAGGTTTCTTATGTATCAGAGTTTACGGATAACCCTCCTTTTCAAAGTTTATTCGATTATTATACCAAAACCGACTGCATAATACAAGATTTTTTTGCATATATATGTAAGGATATATATAATTTTATTCAGACAACTTATGTAAGTATCTGCTAAATGCTTCAAAACTGTTGACAAGCCCATAAAATGTACTGTATAATTAACTCAATATTTCACAGGAGGAACTTCACAATGTATGTAAATTACGAAAAAACTCATATGATGATGTGCAGCTCCGCCTTCAGTAATCATTGACCCTTTTGGGGAACAGTGCATTCTGAGGGCAGATACCCTATTGGGTAACTGCCCTTTTATGATACCTTAGGGAGGTAATATTATGAACTACAAAAATTTAGACACTACCTGCGTTCAGGGCGGCTACACCCCCTCAAACGGTGAGCCCAGACAGATTCCCATTGTTCAGAGCACAACCTTCAAGTATGCAACTTCTGAGGATATGGGCAAGCTCTTCGACCTGGAGGCAGAAGGCTATTTCTACACAAGACTCCAGAACCCCACCAACGACTACGTTGCTAAGAAAATCTGCGAGCTTGAAGGCGGTACTGCAGCAATGCTCACTTCTTCAGGTCAGGCTGCAAGTTTCTTCAGCATTTTCAACATTGCAGGCGCAGGCGACCACGTTGTGGCATCAAGTGCAATCTACGGCGGCACCTACAACCTCTTTGCAGTTACCATGAAGCGTATGGGTATTGACTTCACCTTCGTTTCTCCCACTGCATCTGACGAGGAGATTCAGGCTGCTTTCAGACCCAACACAAAAGCTCTTTTCGGCGAGACCATTGCAAACCCTGCACTGGTAGTCCTTGACATTGAGCGTTTTGCAAACATCGCACACAAAAACGGTGTGCCCCTTATCATTGACAACACCTTTGCTACTCCTGTTACCTGCCGTCCTTTTGAGTGGGGTGCTGATATTGTTATTCACTCCACCACAAAGTACATTGACGGTCACGGTGTATCTGTAGGCGGTTGCATTGTAGATTCAGGCAAGTTTGACTGGACAAAATACCCCGACAAGTACCCCGGTCTGTGCACTCCCGATGAAAGCTACCACGGAGTTACCTACACAGAAAGATTCGGTCTTGCAGGTGCATACATCACAAAGGCTACCGCTCAGCTGATGCGTGACTTCGGCTGTATTCAGTCACCTCAGCACGCATTCTACCTGAATCTGGGTCTTGAGAGCCTCCACCTGAGAATGCAGCGTCACTGCGAAAACGGCCTTGCAGTTGCAAAGCACCTTCAGGGTCACCCCAAGGTTGCATGGGTACGCTACTCAGGACTTGAAGGCGACGAATGCTACGAGCTTGGCAAGAAGTACCTGAAGTACGGCGGCTGCGGTGTAGTATCCTTCGGCGTAAAGGGCGGCAGAGCTGCTGCTGAGACCTTTATGAAGAATCTGAAGATTGCTGCAATCGAAACTCACGTTGCAGATGCACGCACCTGCTGTCTGCACCCTGCAAACGCAACCCACCGTCAGATGAATGACGCAGAACTTGAGGCTGCAGGAATTTCTCCTGACCTTGTTCGTTTCTCCTGCGGTATTGAGGCTGCAGAAGACCTGATTGCAGACATCGACAACGCACTGGAAGCAGTATAATATAAGGCTTCTCTCTGAGGTGTTTACGGGGCGTCCGGGGCGCTGCCCCCTACAATACCCATAACACAACAAATCGCACCGACATAAAGGAGGAATTCCCTATGCCGATTAAAATTCCAAATCAGCTCCCTGCAACACAGACTCTCAATGACGAGAACATCTTTGTTATTACAGAGACAAGGGCTATGACTCAGGATATCCGTCCTCTGCAGATTGCTATCCTCAACCTTATGCCCACAAAGATTGCCACTGAAACTCAGCTTATCAGACTTCTGGGCAACTCTCCCCTGCAGGTTGAGATTGAACTTATCCACACTGCAACTCACGAGTCAAAAAATGTATCCTCTGACCATCTTTTAAGATTCTACAAAACCTTTGACGAAATAAAAGACAGAAACTTTGACGGTATGATTATCACAGGTGCCCCTGTAGAAAACCTGCCCTTTGAAGAAGTTGAATACTGGGAAGAACTGTGCACCATTATGGAGTGGACAAAAACCCACGTCACCTCCACCTTCCACATCTGCTGGGGTGCTCAGGCGGCTCTTTACTACCACTACGGTATCAACAAACAGCCCCTTCCGAAAAAGCTCTTCGGAGTTTACCCCCACACTGCCGACTACAAGCAGTCAATCCTCTTCCGCGGTTTTGACGATGTGTTTATGGTGCCTCATTCACGCCACACCACGGTAAGACGTGAAGACATTGAAGCAGTACCTGAGCTGAGAATCCTTGCCTCCTCAGAAGAAGCAGGGGTATATGCTATAGGCACAAAACTGGGCAGACAGATATTCATCACAGGTCACTCAGAGTATGACGCAGAAACCCTGAACAAAGAGTATGTAAGAGATAAAACAGCAGGCAAACCCATCGAAATACCAAAAAACTACTTCCCCGATGACGACCCCGAAAAAACCCCTGTTGTCACCTGGAGAAGCCACGCAAACCTGCTCTACTCCAACTGGCTGAACTACTTTGTATATCAGACCACACCCTACGATATCTCAGAAATCAAGTAACAAAAAGCATCACCGGTTGCACTCAAAGGCAATCGGTGATTTTTTTGCAATTCATAGGTAAACATTTTTGTTTTAAGGATAAATTTGGAAACAAATATTAACTTTCTGTCAACTTATCGGCATTTTATTGACATAAAAAATTATGAATTCTATAATATAATCATTGCAAATAAAGCTCCCTGCTCCCCTGACAAGTGGAGCTACGGGGTTGATTCAACAACAGGATAAATAAACAATTATTAAGGAGGTATATGAATTTGCTTAGAAAACTTGCAAAAAGCATACGGGAATACAAACTTCCCTCTGTGCTGGCTCCCCTGTTCATTTCCTGCGAAGTGGCAATGGAAGTCATAATCCCCCTGATTGTTGCAAAGCTTATCAACGAAGGCATCAACTACAAAAACGCCGCAGGTGAGATTGTTGGCAATACCGACAACCTGATAAAATACGGCCTTATCCTTGTGGGCTGCTGTCTTATCTCTATGCTTTTCGGTACGCTTTCGGGTGACTATGCCGCCAAAGCTTCCACAGGCTTTGCAAGAAATCTGAGAAAAGATATGTTCTACTCAATCCAGAACTACTCTTTCCACAATATTGACAGATTCTCTTCATCTTCACTTATCACCCGTCTTACCACAGATGTGACCAACGTGCAGAACTCCTATCAGATGCTCATCAGAATTGCAGTACGAGCACCCCTGATGATTATCTTCTCTTTCATTATGGCGTTCTATATTCACCCAAATCTCGGCAGCATCTTCCTTTGCGTAGTGCCTGTGCTGATTCTGGGACTTCTGCTCATTATGAAATTTGCCTACCCTATGTTTATGAAGATGTTCAGAATCTACGATAATCTGAACAGGGTTACTCAGGAAAACCTGCGCGGAGTAAGGGTTGTGAAATCCTTTGTGCGTGAAGACCATGAAGAAAAGAAATTCACAGATGTTTCCGACTCTATATACTCTATCGCCACCAAGGCTGAAACCATAGTCGCCTTTAACTCACCCCTGATGCTCACCTGCGTATATGCGTGTATGCTGCTGGTTTCCTGGATTGGCGCACACCTGATTGTAAACTCAGGCGGTACTGAGCTTTCCGAGGGTGAGCTTACAAGTATGTTCACCTACACCATGCAGATTCTTATGAACTTTATGATGCTTTCCATGATTTTCATTATGATTACCATGTCCAGAGCATCTGCAGAGCGTATTGTGGAGGTTCTTGACGAGAAGTCAGATATACACAACCCCGAAGAGCCTGTGTACGAAGTAAAGGACGGCTCCATTGAATTCTGCGATGTGGATTTCAGTTATTCACAGGATATGAAAAAACTCTGCCTTTCTGATGTTTATCTCAGGATAAACTCAGGCGAAACCGTAGGCATCATCGGCTCCACAGGCTCCTCCAAATCCACACTTGTTCAACTTATTCCCAGACTTTACGACACCACAGGAGGCAAGGTGATTGTAGGCGGAAAGGATGTCCGCGAATATGACCTTGACACCCTGCGCAATGCAGTTGCAATGGTGCTTCAGAAGAACGTGCTTTTCTCAGGCACTATCAAGGAGAACCTGCGTTGGGGCAACGAGGACGCCACAGACGAAGAACTTGTTCACGCCTGCAAACTTGCCTGTGCAGATGAATTCATCAGCACCTTCCCCGATGGCTACGATACCTACATCGAAGAAGGAGGCACCAATGTTTCAGGCGGTCAGAAACAGCGTCTTTGCATTGCCCGTGCTCTGCTGAAATCCCCCAGAATCCTCATTCTTGACGACTCCACAAGTGCGGTTGATACCCACACTGATGCTCTCATTCAGAAGGCAATGAAGGAATATATTCCCGAAACAACAAAGATTATCATTGCTCAGCGTATTTCTTCCATTGAGCACGCAGACAAGATTGTTGTTATGGACGAGGGTAAAATCTCTGCTGTGGGTACCCACTCAGAGCTTCTTGAGACCAGTGAAATCTACAAAGAGGTCTACACTTCTCAGATGAAGGGAGGTCTTTCATAATGGCAGGTCCTATGAAACACAACCCCGCCCTTGCAGGCAAAAAGCCCACTATGAACAAAGACCAGGCTAAAACCCTCAAGCGTCTTATGGGCTACATCTGGAAGGAATACAAATTCAGATTTATTCTTGTTTTCCTGTGCATTGTGGTAACCTCCATCGTCAGTGCCGCCAGCGGAAGTTTTATCGGCTCTGTGTTTGATGATTACATTTCTGTGCTCCTTGTAAACAACAGCACAGACTACTCGGCACTTCTGGGTGCTATTATCCGAATGGCCGTAATCTTCCTGTGCGGTATCGGTGCCACACTACTTCAGCAGCTTCTTATGCTTTTCATCACTCAGGGCATTATGAAGGATATCCGCGACGATATGTTTTCTCATATGCAGAAACTCCCCGTCAGATATTTTGACACCCACACCCATGGCGATGTAATGAGTTACTACACCAACGATACCGACACCTTAAGACAGATGATTTCTCAGAGTATTCCTCAGCTTATGTCCTCTGTTATCACCATCATCGTCTACCTTATCTTTATGATAAAGACCAACATATGGCTGACACTTTTTGTGCTTCTGTTTGTAGCCCTCACCCTTATGGTGACAGGCTCAGTTGCAGGAAAAAGCGGAAAATTCTTTGCAATTCAGCAGCAGGCTCTGGGCAAAGAAAACGGATTCATTCAGGAAATGATAAACGGTCAGAAGGTTATCAAGGTATTCACTCACGAAAAAAAGGCTGAGGAGGAGTTTGACAAACTCAACGACAGCCTCTGCGATACCTCTTACAAGGCAAATAAATTTGTAAACATCTTAGGTCCCATCACAGGCAATATGGGTCATCTTCAGTATGTGCTCATTGCAGTTGTGGGCGGTATACTTGCTATTTCAGGCTTTGACCCGAATCTTACCCTGGGGGCAATCGTCAGCTTCCTTCTTTATTCAAAGAGTTTCACAATGCCCATCAGCCAGGTTGCACAGCAGGCAAGCTCCATTGTTATGGCGCTGGCAGGTGCTCAGCGAATCTTCTCACTTCTTGACGAAGAAAAAGAAGAAGACAAAGGCTATGTTACCCTTGTGAATGCAAAATATAAGGACGGTGTCCTCACAGAAACCGAGGAGCACACAGGCATCTGGGCGTGGAAGCACCCCCACGAGGACGGCAGTGTTACTTACACCGAGCTTAAGGGCGAAGTCAGATTCTATGAAGTTGACTTTGCTTATGTGGAAGGCAAAACCGTTCTTCACGATATTTCCCTTTATGCAGAGCCGGGTCAGAAGGTGGCTTTTGTAGGCGCTACAGGTGCAGGCAAAACCACAATTACCAACCTTATCAACCGCTTCTACGATATTGAAGACGGCAAAATCCGCTACGACGGAATCAACATCAACAAAATCAGAAAGGCAGACTTGAGACGTTCACTGGGAATTGTTCTGCAGGACACAAACCTTTTCACAGGCACGGTTATGGAGAATATCCGCTACGGCAAGCTTGACGCTACCGAAGAGGAAGTAATAGCCGCTGCAAAGCTTGCAAACGCTCACGGCTTTATCAGCCGTCTGCCCAAGGGCTACGACACTGTGCTTGAGAACAACGGTGCCAACCTTTCTCAGGGACAAAGACAGCTTATCTCCATTGCAAGAGCAGCCATTGCAGATCCCCCTGTTATGATTCTTGACGAGGCAACCTCCTCCATCGACACCCGTACCGAGGCCTTGGTGCAAAAGGGTATGGACGCGCTAATGCAGGGCAGAACCACCTTTGTGATTGCCCACCGGCTTTCTACCGTCCGCAACTCCGACTGCATTATGGTGCTGGAGCAGGGCCGTATCATCGAGCGCGGCACCCACGAGGATTTGATTGCCCAAAAGGGCACCTACTACCGCCTGTACACCGGCGATTTCGAACTGGAATAACAAAAAATATCCTGCCACCCCCGGGTGACAGGATATTTTTTATTTGCGGATGTAACGAAGCATCTCGTAGGCGATGCCGTTTTCCTCACCGCTTTGGAGCCTGGACTCAAGCCGCCAGGCAGGGTCCTCATCCAAATTGGGGAAGAAGGTATCACAGGGGATGGTCATATGCACCTTTGTGATGTATGCAACATCACAGTACGGCAGCAGCTGGCGGTAGATACTGCCGCCGCCTATGACCATGGCACGCTCCGCCTTTTGCGCGAGG
>JAZQHL010000166.1:0-6141 GCA_045540595.1 Ruminococcus sp. | reverse complement strand
GCTCCTATTTCTTTATGCGTTAAACCCTTGTCTTTTAATTTGAATAATTCTTTTTCATATTGTTTGATATGTCTGTATTCTCTTGGCATGAAAAATCCCCCTATGTTAGCTTCTTTTATTCTTCCATAGGGGGTACCGTTTTTCTATTGTCCGTTTTTTACGGACCTGTGCAAACCACAGTCCGTTTTAGTTTTATAAAGGCTTTTATTTGCTTTTGTACTCATACATACGGTACATTGCACGGGCTACCGCTCCTGCGTAGAGTTTTCTGAAAATAAAGCCCTCTGCACCTTTGAGTTGTGATGTAAGATACAGAGGAGTCATACTGTACTCACAAACAAACTCAAGACCTGTACCTTCTGTATACACTGAAGGCGAATCTGTGCCCCAGACTCCTGTAACACCCACATCATTTATGGGGTTGCGGTACTTTGATGCTTTTGCGGCTTTTACGGTGTAGCAATCCATCAGCACCTTCACAGAGTCAAAATGCTCATTAAGAGCTTTCAGCAGGGTGTTCATCTGCTCAAAGGTGAAGTACATACTGATGCCCTCAAGTATAATCAACGCATTACCACAGGAAAGACTGCTTATCCAACCTGTCTCTCTTGCATCGGCACAAATCATACGGTAGGTTTCGCTTTCACAGAAGTATTTCTTCCTCTCACCTATAACTTCAGGAAAATCCACATCGTACCACAGGCAATCACCCTTTTCCACACGCTCACAGCGGCTGTCCATTCCGCAACCGATGTGCAGGACCACGGGGTTTTCTGTGGAGCTTATCTGCTCACTCAGCCATTTGTCATACACCACAGCACGCATACCCATATAGTAAGCAAGCCACTTTGACTTTGATTTTCCTTTAAGTTGAAAGCCTTCCTTATCCCAGATTTCTTCTGCTTTTTTGTCACTGAGAATCACGCCCTTGCGGCTTACATAAGCCTTGCCGTAAAGGGGAATATATAAGGTTTTATTCACATTGTTCTTACAGTTTTCTCCGATTATCAGACTATTGCTTTTATCTCTTTTACAATCTCTTTGATATCCTCACATACTGCCTCGGGGTGTACAAACAAATCTGCATAAAGCTTCTCAAGGTTTTCTTCAAAGTTCTTTGGAAGGATTCTGAGATTCTGTCTGCAAAGCTGAACAAGGCGTTTTTCACCGGGGTGAGTCTGCTCGTTAAGAGCAAAAAGCACATCAAAGTAAGACTCCATAAATGCCGCAGTGCGGTGGTTGACACTGACTAAATCCCTGCGGTTGAGAGCCTTCTGAATCTGTCCGTCATAAGAAGGAAGCATACCGCTAAGAAGGCTCATATTCTTCTCAATGATGTTCTTTTTAAGTTCCTTGGGATAAGGTACAGTGAATCTGTCTTTGGTGCTCCGGAGTCTGCCGTCTCTGTCATAAATCACCTTGCAGGTCACAAGGTTGTGCCACATACAGGTGGTGTAGCCTGTTCGTGCTGAGAAAGCCTCTACAACAGACGCAACATCTGCAGTGAAATCATCAAGATTGCGGTAAAGGATATCAATATCCACACCGTTTTTCAGAGTGCAGTTATCCTCAAGTTCCCAAAAGTGGTTGGAAAGTTCAATATAGGAGCAGTATTTATCAAGGATTGCTTTGCGTACACTGTCGTCTATACTGCCTGTGCAGTAAAGGTACACATCGTAATCGGATTTTTCATCAAAATTCACACCTGCACGGGAACCGCCCAGTGCAATAGCCTCAACCTGTTCAATACTGCTGAGTTCTGCAAAAAGTTTTTCTACCATAATAACACCCCTCAAAGGATTTTTACATTATCATAATAAACCAAAACAGCTCCCCTTGCAAGAAGGAGAACTGAATTTTTAGTTGATTTATTATTAGTTTTTCCACTGTGGATAAAAAAGTTGCCCACCGTGGCTGACGGAGATGATTAAAAATTCACACTCCGTTCTGACCCGCCGTTACTGACACTTTAAATTATTCTCTAAGGTATGCAAAGGCGGAGTTGCCCACCGTGGCTGACGGTATCAGTATAGTTTTGCGCCTGCAGGGATGCGGTTTGAAACCATAAGCAGGTTGAGTCTTTCCTCGCCTTCTTCGCTGTGTACTGCAGAGAGAAGCATACCGTTTGACTCAATGCCCATCATTGCTCTGGGAGGCAGGTTTGTAATAGCAACCAGTGTCTTGCCCACAAGCTCTTCGGGCTCGTAGTATGCGTGGATACCTGAGAGGATTACACGCTCCTTGCCACTGCCGTCATCAAGAGTAAACTTCAGAAGCTTCTTTGACTTGGGCACTGCTTCGCACTGGAGCACCTTGACTGCACGGAAATCAGACTTTGAGAAAGTCTCGAAGTCCACATACTCTTCAAAGAGAGGCTCAATCTCAACCTTTGAGAAGTCGATAACTTCTTCTTTGACCTCAATAGCAGCCTCTGTCTTTGACTTTGTTGCACGCTTTCCTTCTTCAATGGGCTTCATTGTGGGGAAGATGATAACGTCACGGATAGATGCAGAGTCAGTCAGAAGCATAACAAGTCTGTCAATACCCATACCCATACCGCCTGTGGGAGGCATACCGTAGGAAAGGGCTGTGAGGAAATCCTCATCAATCTCGTTAGCCTCATCGTCACCTGCTTCGCGGAGCATCATCTGATGCTCAAAACGGCTTCTCTGGTCGATGGGGTCGTTAAGTTCTGTGTAAGCGTTGGCAAGCTCACGTCTTGTTACGAAAAGCTCAAAGCGGTCAACAAGGAGAGGATTGCTCTCAAGACGCTTTGTAAGAGGAGAAACCTCAACGGGATAGTCTGTGATAAATGTAGGCTGAACAAGATTTTCTTCAACGTACTCTTCAAAAGCAGTGTTAAGGATATTGCCCCAGGTGTCTGTGGGCTTAACCTCAAGGTTAAGCTGCTTTGCAGCCTCTTTTGCCTTTTCTGTGTCACCCATAAATTCGCCGAAGTCTACGCCTGAATACTGCTTTACAGCATCGATCATAGTCATTCGTGCAAAGGGTACGGAAAGGTTTATAGCCTCGCCCTGATATTCAATCTGATCGGTACCGTTTGCAGCAATACAGCAACGGTTTACAATCTGCTCTGTACGCTCCATCATACCACGGAGGTCTGTGAAAGCCTCGTAAATCTCGATGGTTGTGAACTCGGGGTTGTGCTTAACGTCCATACCCTCGTTACGGAAGAGTCTGCCGATTTCGTAAACTCTCTCCATACCGCCTACGATAAGACGCTTCAGGTAAAGCTCGGTAGCAATACGCAGGTACATATCAAGGTCAAGGGTGTTGTGATGAGTAATGAAGGGACGTGCGTTTGCACCGCCTGCAATGGTGGAAAGCACAGGAGTCTCAACCTCAAAATAGTTCAGATTGTCAAGATACTTTCTGATTTCGGAAACAATGCGGGTACGCTTTTTGAAGTTCTCCATAACATCAGGATTCATAATCATATCAACGTATCTCTGACGGTAACGAAGGTCGGGGTCCTTGAGACCGTGGAACTTCTCAGGAAGAGGAAGCAGGGATTTTGCAAGGAGAGTCACAGCAGTTGCGTGAATGCTCACCTCACCCATCTGAGTTCTGAACACATAGCCCTTTACTTCAGCCACATCACCGATATCCCATTTTTTAAGGTCGGCGTATACTTCTTCGCCCAGGTCGTCAAACTTAGCAAAAATCTGAATCTTGCCTGTTACGTCCCACAAATCCATGAACATAACCTTGCCCTTGCCGCGCTTTGACTTGATACGGCCTGCAACGCAAACAGTCTTGCCCTCAAGGGTATCAAACTGCTCTGCAATATCCTTGCAGTATGTGTCTCTGTCTGATGTATTGACCATAAAGGGATCTTTGCCTGCCTGCTGAAGAGCAAAGAGCTTGTCCATTCTGATCTGCTGCTGTTCACTAATATTTTCCATGGGTGCGTTTGCACCGCGGTTATTATCACTCATAACACAAGTTCCTTTCCTGTATTAACATTAATTGCAATAAAAAACAGCGAAAGGGCGACCCACAAGCCGCCCGAAATATCGCTTATTACTTGGAGATTTCCAGAATCTTGAAGGTCATAAGACCTGCAGGAGTCTCAACCTCTATAACATCACCTACAGCGTGACCAAGAAGGCTCTTGCCCACAGGAGATTCGTCAGAAATCCTTGCCTCTCTGGGGTTAGCCTCGTTGGAGCCTGTGATTTTGTAGGTAACTTCTCTGCCTGCCGAAATATTGTCAAGTCTTACGACAGAGCCCACGTGAACGGTTTCGTTTGTAATTTCACTTTCATCAATGATAACCGCATTTTTAAGAGTAGCCTCCAGAGTGCTGATTCTTGCCTCCAGCATAGCCTGCTCGTTCATTGCGTCATCGTATTCGCTGTTTTCGGAAAGGTCGCCGTAAGAACGTGCAACCTTAATCTTCTCAGCCATTTCGGTACGTTTTTCGCCTTTAAGGTAATCCAGCTCTTCTTCAAGCTTTTTGTAACCTTCTGCTGTAACCATTACGGATTTAGCCATATGTGACCAACCTTTCAAAATCGTTCTATTTGCATAACTTATATTATATGTTTATTTTACGCTGATGTCAAGTACCGAAAAGTTCTGTAAGATATCTTCTGAGAGAAAGGGTTGTGTGGGAGTCGCCTTCACCCGTACACACAAGGGGTACCACCGAGCCCACAGAGTAAACTCCGCAGATTGAGTACAGTCCCCCTGCAAAGGTTTCCGTGTCTATGCCCTGTGGCTTTATGTCCTGCAACTCCTTTTCCAGAGGGAAAGAATACCTGTAATACACCCTGCAGGGCAAGGGTACAGAGGGTTTGCAGATTGAAAGCACCACAGCGCTTGTAGCAGGTGAAAAGGGAGTGCTTATCAATGTGGGAGCAATTATCAGTCCGCAGGTGGAAAGCAGTGAGAAATGAGGACTTACACAAAGCACCGCACCTGTCTCTGAAAGAAGAAACTGCGCCTGCTCTCTGTATACTCTGTAGTTTCTGCTGACAACAATCAGATTATCGGTAAACTTCAGAATATGCTCTGTAAAATCAGCACACTCCCCTTCCGGGTCATAAAGCCCTATCCTAAGTTTTTGGGGCACGTATTTCATAACCTCAAGCACCCCGAGAGCCATATTTGTGCAGAGTCTTTTCCGAAGCTCCAAAGGCTTGAAAAGCTCTATACCTGCATTCTCGGGCACAGAGGTACTTCCGCTGTAAAGCACCTTCTCTCCTGTGTTTCCAAGAATCCTCTTTATCCTTTTCCAGTTGACATTTCCACGCCTGTTTGTGTAATTTATGTGTCTGATTCCAAGGTGAGTTTTCACACTCTGCACCCTGACAGAATCAGACAGTACAGGAGAAAGTATTTTTCCCCATTTTCCCTTGTGAGTCTTGTCATCTATAGTGAGCACAGTTAGCATAAAAAAACCTCCCGCATAAACTTCTAAAGTATATGCGGAAGGTGTGATGTTTAATTACTGAGGCTGAGTCTGTGCAGTTGACTCTGCAGGCAGAGTCATTGCCTCATACTGCTCCTGAGTGAGAATCACCAGCGCAGAGCTGTCTGCCAGCACCAGCACGGTGTAGCCTGCTTCTGAGGTATACTCACAGTTTTCGTATTCCTCGGCTGTGAAGTACAGCACCCTGCCCTCGTATGCTCTTGCGTAACCCCGGCAGAGCTCCTCGGTGAGTTTCTCTTTTTCAATCTCGAAGTAGCTTTTTTCTCTTACAAAGCTGTCAACATCAGCCATTGTGGAGAACAGAGCCTGTTTTTTGCTCAGGTCTGTGAGTTTTGCATTCATAGCACTTGTGGAAATAATGTATGCTAAGGAGAAAGAAAGCGCCGCCGAAATAAGGGCAATTGTGATTACTATAGGAAGGGAAATTTTCTTTTTCATAAAACTCTCCTCTTAACTGAGTTCAGTCATAGGGTCATACTTTGTGCCGTAGTATCTGCACTCAAAATGCAGATGGGGACCTGTGGAATAGCCTGTTGAGCCGCCGTAGCCTATAACCTGACCTGCGGTTACATACTGACCGTCATAGATGGTATGGTAGGAAAGGTGTGCATAGATGGTAGCCTTTCCGTCGCCGTGGTCAATCCATACATAGTTACCGAAACCGCCGCCGCAACCGCAACTGC
>JAZQHL010000165.1:0-56934 GCA_045540595.1 Ruminococcus sp. | reverse complement strand
AAAACACTCGGGCAAATTTATCAACTTCATCTATGACTATAAATCACTTACTTAACTGAGTTATCGTAATTTTGAATTTTCTCTTCCACTGCATTTTTTACATTGTCTTTCCAATCAGGAGAAAACATAGCATCCTGAAATTGTGAAAACTCCCCATCATCACTTTCTAAAGCAGATTTTCTGAGTAAAAGTTGATATATAAGTGACACAATAAAATCTGTAACCATCAGGGCAAGACCTATAAAAAGACAAACCTTAACCCATATTCCTATCACAATCAATATCAAGGCAGGCAAAAACAAATAGAAGAACTTAACTACTGCATTAAGTACAAAACCACCGATAAAAAGGCTTATTGGATATTTTTTCATACA
Source organism: Ruminococcus sp. (assembly GCA_045540595.1). Taxonomy (GTDB): domain Bacteria; phylum Bacillota; class Clostridia; order Oscillospirales; family Acutalibacteraceae; genus Ruminococcoides. Next base: position 56,560 of record JAZQHL010000165.1, on the reverse strand, counting down.
GACTACCCCTCATATCCAAGCGAGCGAGCGCTTTCTATCATTGCAAGTCTTGCTATGGGGCCTGCGGTGTAGAAGCCGTAACCGCCTTCTTCCACTACAACTGCGAAAGCAAGGGGATAATCCTCGTCTGTGCTGTAGCCTACCATCCAGGCGTTGGGCTCTTTGCCCTCGCCTACTTCGGCGGTGCCTGTTTTGGCGCCTACTGTCAGACCGCCGAACATATTGTCACCATAGTAGTCGGTGATGGTATAGCGCATAATAGCCTGCATACGGTCTGCAGTATCTTCACTCATAAGCCTTGCGGTACCTGCTGAGTACACACCGTCAATATAGGTGGGGAGTTTTGCAGCTCCACCGTTTGCTATTGCACCGCAGAGAATCGCCATCTGAGCAGGATTCACCATATCTGTGTACTGACCAACACCCGACCAGGCAAGCTGGTTTCCGTTTGCATCATTCACATCAAAGTGACCCTGTGCAGTTTTGATTCCGCTGACATTGTAACTTTTTGTGATGCCCAGTTTCTGTGATACACTCTGCATTTTTTCTGCTCCCACCTGTGTGGCGGCATCTGCAAAAGCAATGTTGCAGGACCAGGCAAAGGCATCTCTGAGATTCACTGTGCCGTGATGCTCAAGGCAGGTAACGTTGTCTCCGTCAAATTCTTTTTCACCGTCACAGGTAAAGGTAGTATTTTCAGCGTCCTTGTCACTTTCAAGAAGTGCCACAGTGGTGATTATCTTGTAAATTGAGCCGGGAGAATAAGTGCTGGAGATTGCGTTGTTCAGGTATGCACCTTCAGGGATAGTATCAGGCACATTCTGAGGGTCGAATGCCGGAGCGCTGACCATACACAGCACCTCACCTGTTTTGTAGTTATAAACAAAGCAGGCACCCTTGTAGCCTCCGAATTTTTCATACACCTTTGCACAGACCTCAGCATCAATGGTAAGTTTCATATTACCCTTTGAACGAAGGCTTTCAGGCAAGCCGTAACCGAAAACAGAGCTGTGACCCACAAGCTGTGCTCTGTATATGGTCTGCACGGCTGTTGCTATATTATAGGATCCGTCTCCCACTGCGTGGAGTGTACCCAGACGCATATTGTAGCTGTCGCTGTATATTCTCTGACCCTGCTGTGAATAAGCAAGGGCTACCTTGTTGCGGTCATATATTGTGCCTGCAGAGGCAAGACCCTTTCCTGAGGAAAGATACTGATTGTAGGTCTGACTTGCCCAAAGGTCGTTTTCTGTAATGTATCTGAAGCATAAGAAACCAAGCCCCAGTAAAAAACACAGAGCCAGTATCAGGGATATTATGCTTCGTGACATAGTTCTTTTCATAATAATTCCTTTTCCGAAATATTACTCTCTTCCTGTTAGTTTTGCTTTGGAGTAAGTTCTCTCGTCTGCCGCTTTGATAAAAGCAAGCATACCCCAACAGGAAATCATACTTGAGCCGCCTGCGCTGACAAAAGGCAGGGTTACACCCGTAAGCGGCAGAATATCCGTACAGCCGAAGATATTCAGAGCTGTCTGCGTGAGCATCATTGATGCAGCACAGCAGGCAGAAATTGAATAAAAGGTACTGCGGCTTCGGGTTGAGATTGCACGGGAATACACCACAAGACCAAAGATTACAAGTGCAATAAGCAGGGCTATGATAAGTCCCATCTCTTCTGTTACAATGCCGAAAACCAGGTCGGTTTCAGAGGCTCCGTAATATCTGAGGATACCGTTGCCCACACCTGTGCCGAAGAGTCCTCCCGAAGAAATGTAGGTGAGCACACCCGACTGCTGATAGCCTTTATCGTAGGGGTCCTCAAGAGCGTGACCCCAGATTGCAAAACGTTCAGCAATGTAGGGCTTGAACTGCAGGATAAGCATCACCGCAAAAACGGCACCTGCCACAGCCAGCATAACGGTTTTATAGTCACCTGAACGGATAATTGAAATAACAAGGAAGGTTACAAAGAAAATCAGTGCTGTGCCGAAGTCACCCATCAGTGCCAGAGCACCCACGCACAAAGCTGAAAAGCCGATGAATTCTATCAGGTTACGCCTTGTCTGCAGATGGTCAAGTGCCGATGCACCTACGAAAATATAGGCAATCTTTACAATCTCCGAAGGCTGGATTGAAACTCCGCCAATGTAGATTCTGTTGGCAGCACCGTACTCCATTCTGCCGAAAATCAGATTCACTGCCAGAAAACCAAGGGCTACTATCATAACCGCCATTCGCCACTTGACTATACGGTCAGGGTTTGCAATGAAAAGGAGCATAAACATATAGAAGGTTGCACCTGCCATTGCGGCTATTATCTGAATCCAGGCATCCATTATATCCTGCTCAACCAGAAGCATAGAGCCTGTGCCTGTAAGGAAAATTGCCAGTATTTCAAGTTCAAAATTCTTTCTTCCGAACACTCCTCTTGAAAAGGTAAAGAGCAACCAGGAGAAAAGAATCAGCGCACCGCATACCTCAAATGCAGGCAGGCGGAACTCACCGTAGGTTATGCAGATTTCCACTGCCATAAACAGATGGAAAAGATTCACAAGAATCAGCAAAAGAGGTGAAGATACACTGGGTTTTGAGGAAACCCTTGAGAAAAACCAGTGATGACGGATTTCTCCGTCGAATTCATCTGCACGACGAAGCGCCAGAGTTGTGGAGCCAATCTGGATTTCATCATCAAGAGACAGGCGGTGCCTTGAATGAACAGGTCTTGAGTTGACCTTTGTGCCTGACTTTGAACCCACATCTGACACAAACCAACCGTCACGGCGTCTGAGAAGTACACAGTGATTTCTGGAAACCGTAGGGTCTTCAATAACGATATCACTGCCCTTGCTTCTGCCTATGGAATTCTCCCAGCAGAGCACGGGAATTTTCTCGCGGATAGTTTTATTGTACAGCATTACAAGGGGGGATTCCTGACGCTTTTGACGGCGCATTGAGCCAAAACACTGATAAACAATAAACAAAGCATAAATTGCAAGCAGGATACGAAGTCCTACCACTGCTATATCTGCAAAAAACTGCATCAGAGCACACACCACCTTTCTTCTTATTTTTGTTTTTGCTCAGGAGCAAACTCCTATGGGAAAATAATATATTCTGAGCAGAGGCTGACGTCATGGGTGCCGTCCCCTACCATTTTCAGAAAATAATCCTACAAATATATTATTACCTGCAAAACCTCAAGTCAATAACAATATTGTAACTTCAAAAAAGCCGCCGTATAAAACGGCGGCAAATTTGTTTTATTCAGATGCTTCGGATTTAGCAAGATAATCTTCATAGTCGATATAAACAAAAGTTTTATTGCCTGCTATTTCGCCGGTTTCGTCCAGGTCGTATCTGTAAGAGTACGCATAAGACTCATTAGGAAAGTGCAACCATCGCTTGTGTGGTAGATTGATAATCTCTATTTCCGATTTACCTTGTGCAAATTGTTCATCACCATACTCAAGCCTTATGTTATTAACATAAGAAACTCTACTGTATACAGTAAAAATTGTTGCATAGAAAACCACACCCAGAACAAGTAAGGAAGTTACTATTCTTTTTTTGGTTTTTTCACTGAGAACACTCATTGCTTCCCCGAAAACTGATATCGCAACTAACGTAAGAAGCGAACTTGTAACGAAAAAGCAACGTGCACCAATAGGCTTTACAACCAACAATTGTAAAACTGAAACTAAAGCCACCAACAACGTTCCGATGTAAAACAGCTTTTTTTCTTTAATGGTTAATTTAAGCATCAGATAAGCAACAAGCGGAAGATATAACACCAATGCAAAAGCTCCGGAAACACTTAAAAGATCCACGCTTTCGCCATCTACGGCAATAAAAAATCTTAATGAAGAAACAATCGGCTGCAAAATCAAAACAATATGAGCACACACAAAAAAGCCTTTTTTAAACAGCTTCCTTTTTTTTCGCATCAGGATAATCAACGATAACGAAAACACAATGCTGACCATACACATACAAGACAGACTGTTAATAGAAATCTGCACATTTTCAATAAGTAAGTGTATTTGCTCAGATATTCCTAAGATTCCCCGATAGCCACCTAATTCTCTTGAAGTGCCTATAATCTTGGGAAGTAAAAACATTATTCCGGCACCTATTAAAGATGAGATGAAATAAGTAATTGCGGGAATTACAGGTTTCTTTTTTATCACTACAAAAACAGCAGTAATCAATGAAATCAACGCAATTATTGTTGTAGCATTCTCAGAAAACAACTGTTGTGATATACCTGTAACAAATAATACAAGTGAAAGTATAACCGTATACCCGATAGAAACAGAATCTTTTTTATAATAATTCTTAAGTAAGCATAAGGAGACTAACGCAAGTGCTAAAGGCGGAACAAAATTATAAAAACTGTGACCCCATACATACACGTTGCCAAACATATGTGTTCCGACTCCCATATAAAGCAACGATGAAATCAACAAGGAACGTTTTCTGTAAGAATCCGTAAGAATAGCAGAACTGACTATAATGACAACAATTAATACTGTTCTCACTATATCATCAAGTAAGTGTCTGCACATAATCAGATTAACAAAAAAGTTACCTAAGTATCTGCCGTTTAGATAGTTAAAACTGTACTCCCATGCCCGTTCAAAACTGTACATACCTACAGTCCAATAATCATCATGTGTCCATACAAATGTGAAGGACATCATCAATGCAAAGAACGCTATAAACAGGGTAAAAACATGAGTAGAATACACAGACCGGTTAAACTCAGATAGTTTTCTCAAAGCTCTCACTTCCCTTTAAAACTACACACTGTATATACAAGCATTACTCAACAGTAACTGACTTTGCAAGGTTTCTTGGCTTATCAACATCGTTACCGCGTTTGTAGGAGGTATAGTATGCAAGAAGCTGTAAGGGTACTGCTGCCAGCATAGGCATAAGGCATTCCTCAATTCTGGGCACACGGATGATGTAATCAGCTATATCATCACCAACCTCAATCTCATCGTCACAAACAAGGATAACCATGGCACCTCTTGCCTTGACCTCCTTAATGTTGCTCACGGTTTTGTCAAGAAGTGAGGTCTGGGTAGCAACTGCTATAACAGGCATACCCTCTGTAATAAGAGAGATTGTGCCGTGCTTGAGTTCGCCTGCAGCATAAGCCTCAGAATGAATATAAGAGATTTCCTTGAGCTTCAGCGAGCCTTCCATAGAAAGTGCATAGTCAAGACCTCTGCCGATGTACAACAGGTTCTCAGCATCAATAAGCTTATCTGCTATATTACTGCACACAGAGTCTACATCAGTGATTGTTTTCTCAAGATGTATGGGAACAAACATAAGAGACTTTGTAAGACTGCGGCACTCTTCCTCTGAAATCTGACCCTTGGAAAGAGCCATCTTGAATCCCAGAAGATACATAACCGCAATCTGCACCATGTAAGCCTTTGTTGATGCAACTGCAATCTCAGGACCTGCGTGTGTATAGATAAGCATATCAGCCTCTCTGGCAATGGAGCTTCCCTTTGCGTTTACAATTGCAAGGGTCTTTGCACCCATGCTCTTTGCAAGACGCATTGCTGCAAGGCTGTCTGCAGTTTCACCAGACTGGGAAATGATAATTACCAGGTCGCCCTCCTTAATAAGAGGGTCGCGGTAACGGAATTCAGATGCAATGTCCACAACAACAGGAACCTTTGCCATCTTCTCTATAACATATTTTCCTATCATTCCTGCATGCATTGCAGTACCGCAGGCAACAATGTAAATCTGATTGATATCACGAAGGCTCTCTACTGTGATTGAGCACTCCTCAAGGCAAGGCAGGCCACCGGAAATTCTGGGAGTGATGGTGGTCTTAACCGAGTTAGGCTGTTCATGGATTTCTTTGAGCATATAGTGCTCATAGCCGCCTTTTTCTGCTGCCTCCTGATCCCAGTCGGCAACTTTAAGTTCTTTTTCAATAGCATTTCCCTCAAGATCACAGAAACTCACGCCCTGTGCATCAAGATGTGCAATTTCATCATGCTCAAGAAGGTAGTACTGATTTGTATATTTGATAATCGCCGGAACGTCGGAAGCAATGAAACTTTCACCTTCATTGATACCTACAATAAGAGGACTTTCACGTCTTACTGCAAAGAGTTCACCAACTCTGTCTGCAAAGAGTATACCCAGTGCAAAGGAACCTTCCACCTGAGAAAGTGTCTTTGCAATAGCCTTAACAGGGTCACCCTCATAATTGAAGTCGAGAAGTTGTGCAACTACCTCTGTGTCGGTTTCGCTGACAAAAACTCTGCCCTGAGAGATGAGGTACTCCTTGAGTTCCTTGTAGTTTTCGATGATTCCGTTATGTACCAGTGTAACCTTTTCACCGCCTGCGTGGGGGTGTGAGTTCACTGCAGAGGGAATTCCGTGGGTAGCCCAACGGGTATGACCGATACCTGCGTGACCTGCGGGTACACCTTCAGCGTCCATCTTTGCCTGCAGATCATCAAGTCTTCCTTTTTCTTTTGCTACTTTGATTTTACCGTCCTCAAAAACTGCAATACCAGCAGAGTCATATCCGCGGTATTCAAGTTTTCTCAGTGCATCAACAAGCACCTCGCTGCAGTCTTTAGGTCCTACATATCCGACAATTCCGCACATAAAAATGCTCCTTAAAAAAATATAGGTCAAAACTTTCTGAAACACATACAGAAAGCAGTAAATATCCTTGGTTTCTCAAAACCGTCAGGTGTTTACCTGTTGGTTTTGTGGTTGAAGGTTGGAACAATCTCGCTGAGCATTTCAACAACACCTTCACTGTCGTTTGCATCAGCAAATTTTCTGAGTCTTGAGAGCTTCTCAAGCAGGTCTTCTTCATCAATGGCAATCTGATTGCCGATAAAGATTTTCTTGTTTTCTGTGGATTTGAGTCCTTCTTCGTTCATAAGAAGTTCCTCAAAGAGTTTCTCACCGGGCCGCAGTCCCGTGAACTTGATTTCAACATCTCTGTAAGGCACCTTGCCGTACATTCTGATGAGGTTTTCTGCAAGGGTTGTAATCTTTACAGGCTCACCCATATCAAGTACAAAAATCTCACCGCCCTGAGCCATGGCTCCTGCCTGAAGCACCAGAGACACCGCCTCGGGAATGGTCATAAAGTATCTGATAATATCAGGGTGAGTAACGGTTACGGGCTTGCCGTTTTCAATCTGTCTTCTGAACAAAGGTATAACTGAGCCGTTTGAGCCGAGAACATTGCCGAATCGTGTGGTAACAAAATCGGTTTTGTCTGCGTGCTGAGCCTTGTACTGAACAATCATCTCACAGGCTCGTTTGGTAGCACCCATAACGTTGGTGGGATTAACCGCCTTATCTGTGGAAATCATAATGAACTTATCCACAAGATACTTCTCTGCCAGTGTGGCAGTGTTGAAGGTACCGAAAATGTTGTTCTTTACTGCTTCCTCGGGCGAGGTTTCCATCAAAGGAACATGCTTGTGAGCAGCTGCGTGAAACACAATCTGTGGACGGTACTCGGCAAAGATTTTTTCCATCTTCTCGTAGTCTCTCACAGAAGCAATCAGTGTTACCACGTCAACCTCGTCGCCGTACTCAAGAGTAAGTTCCTGCTGTATATCGTATGCGTTATTTTCGTAAATATCAACTATAATTATCTGTTTGGGGTTGTACTTTGCAATCTGACGCACCAGTTCACTGCCGATAGAACCGCCACCGCCTGTAACCATAAACACCTTACCCTCTACAAAGGCCTTTGTCTGGTCTTTATCAAAGGTGATGGGCTCTCTGCCTAAAAGGTCTTCGATGCGGATATCCTTGACCTGATTCAGAAGCTGAGGGTGGCTATCATCAAAGAGAAGTTGACTCAGGTAAGGTACCATTTTAATTTTACACTGAGTCTTTGAACAAAGGGCAAGTATACGCTGACGGTCATCTTCCGTACAGGATGGGATTGCAAAAACAATAAGGGAAATACCGCTTTTTTTGCAAAGTTCGGGAATGTCTTCACAACTTCCCAGAACCGGAACGCCCATAATCCTGCTGCCCAGTTTACTTCTGTTGTCGTCCACAAGGCCAACAGGCAGAATGTTACGGGAAGGATTGTTGGGGTCTTTCTTAGCATTTTCAATGTCCGTAAGAATCATCATTGCGGCACGGCCTGCACCGATGATGAGTGTACGCTCGTAGTTTTCTGCACGGCCTGCCTCGGTAAGTTTTACTACAGTTTTTTTGGCAAATCCTCTGAATCCCAGCATAGCACTCAACGAAAGCACAAAGTGAGCCAATGTATAGAGCCACGGAAAGCCGCCGTCAAAAACGCCAAAAAAGCTCATAAGCCCCATAGAAAACACAAAGCCTGCAGTCGCACCAATCACACAACTCAAATATTCCTGTTTGCCCAGTAGTCTCCAGAAAAAGGCATAGGCACCGGAAACATACAGAGTGAAGAAGCAGAAAAGTATCTGAATGCCAATTGTAAGTGTAAGGGTTGACCACTCAATATGAAAACCGCTCTGCCCCACAACATCTCTGCCGATATCTATCCACATAAGCAGAAGATTTGTAAAAACGGCAAAAGACGCAATTATAAGAGCATCTGCAATCATAAGTATTATTTTTTTTGCATTAAAATTCTTCATACTCTGCTCCGTTATCTATAAAGCACAAACCAAAATTTTCAGATAATCCGACTTATCAAAAGTCAAAACCACACACTATTTCATAATAATTCATCAAAATTATAATACAAAGTAACCCCAAAGTCAACAATTCTTACAGTTGTTTTTGCATATTTTGCATAAACCCCTTATTCCTAAAAAACCTCACACAAGTATGTTTTCACACAAGAAACACCTTGTCTTCATCGTCCCCTCTTTTAAGGGGTTTTCTTTCTAATGCTACTTTTTATACAAATATAATTGATTTTTCCTTCATTTGTGATATAATTAATCTGTTATAATAGGTTTATATTGTGTAAGCGAGTCTTACATACCAAATATGTAAGGAATATGTGTATAAAAGGGGAAGTTTTAATGTATTCATTTGTCAAACGAGCATCAGATATAATCATATCCTTGCTGGCTCTTGTGATACTTTCACCCGTGATGCTGATAACAGCCATCGCCATAAAACTCGAATCAAAAGGTCCTGTTATTTTCAAGCAGGAAAGGCTCGGAAAAGGCGGAAAGGTTTTTAAAATTTACAAATTCCGCAGTATGTGCGTGGGTGCTGAGCACACAGGCTCAGGTGTTTACTCAGGCAAATCTGATTCACGAGTAACAAAAGTAGGCAAATTCATACGCGCTACCAGCATTGATGAACTTCCTCAGCTTGTAAACATTCTCAAAGGCGATATGAGCCTTATCGGTCCCAGACCTCCCCTTACATACCATCCCTGGACAGTTGACAAATACACACAGGAGCAGTTCCGTATGTTTTCTGTACGCCCGGGTGTTACAGGCTGGGCTCAGATCAACGGCAGAAAAGACGTTGAATGGAACAGAAGAATTGAACTTAACGTATGGTATACAGAAAACGTTTCCTTCCTGCTGGATTTAAAAATCTTCTTCATTTCTATTTTCAAGGTTTTCACAAACGCTGACAACGAAAACACAAAGGAAACTGCTGCAAAGGCTCAAAAAGAAAAAGAAGAAACCACCACTGCGCAGGACAAAATCCCTTCTGAGGCCTCCGCAAGATAAGCCTTTCGCGCTTTGCATACATACCGATTAAATCCCGTAGAATTAATCATAACCATTAACAACACAGGAGAAAGATTATGAAACTGCTTCTGACCGGCGCAGCAACATACACTGAGGAACAACTGAATATTCTGAAAGCAAAAGGCTTCGAGATTACCTTTGTCCAGAACGAGCTGGAGCCTCTCAGCACAGACTGCTCACAGTTTGATGCAGTGGTATGCAATAATCTGTTCCAGCACAATCCTCCCGAAAGTTTCACAAACCTCAAGGCAGTACAACTTACAAGCGTAGGCTTTGACCGCGTTCCTGTAGGTTACTTTGCCTCAAAGGGCATTGCTCTGTTCAACGCAAGGGGTGTATACAGCACGCCTATGGCAGAGTGGGTTGTACTGAAGATACTTGAAATCTACAAACGTTCTGCAGAGTTCTATGCTCAGCAGAAAAAGAAAGTATGGCAGAAACAGCGGAATCTCCTTGAACTTACAGACAAAAGGATTCTTATAGTGGGTGCAGGCTCTGTGGGCACAGAGTGCGCAAAGAGGCTCAGCGCCTTCAACGCAAAAATTCTTGCGGCAGATATTTACGATAACGGCTGTGAGCATTTTGACGAATTCCACCCTATGGAGGAACTCAACGAAGTTCTGCCCACCGCAGATATTGTGGTGCTCACTCTCCCTCTTACAGAAAAAACAAAGGGTCTTTTCAACAAAGAAACTCTTTCTCTTATGAAAGACTCAAGTGTCCTTGTGAATGTATCACGAGGTCCCATTATAGACGAGCAGGCTCTTGCTGATATTCTCTCAGAAGGTAAATTACTCGGAGTTGCACTTGATGTGTTTGAAGAAGAGCCACTTTCTCAGTCAAGTCCACTCTGGTCAGACCCCAGGGTTATCATAACTCCTCACAACAGTTTTGTTTCTGACGGAAATTCAGGCAGACTTTTCAGCCTTATCTGTCAGAATCTTGCTGAATTTGATTTTGGCAAAACCACTTAAACATATACTAACTTATTTATCTGGAAGGTTTTATATGAACAAAAAAAGTATTCTTATCATTTTCGGAGGAAACTCCACAGAGCACGAGGTTTCCTGTAAATCGGTAATGAGTTTTGTAAACAACATTTCCGAAGACAAATATGAAAAACACTATGTTGGCATAAAGAAAAACGGAGACTGGATTTACTACACAGGTGACACTGCCCTCATTCCCACAGGCGAGTGGGCACAGGAGGAATCAAACGTAACCTGCGTACTCTCTCCCAACACCACAGCAAAAGGACTCCTCCTTCTGGACGGAAACAACACCCTGATTACTGTGGATATAATTATCCCCGTACTTCACGGAAAAAACGGTGAAGACGGCACCATTCAGGGACTTTTTGAACTTTGCGGAATTCCATATGTAGGCTGCGGAGTAGTTTCCTCAGGCGTATCTATGGACAAAGCATACACAAAGATTATAGTTGAAAGTCTCGGATATATTCCTCAGGCAAAGTATGTGCTTGTAAGAAAGAACGATACCGATAACTACATTGAAGAAGCCGAAAACAAACTGGGTTATCCTATGTTTGTAAAGCCCTGCAAATCCGGCTCTTCTCAGGGTGTATCAAAGGCAGAAGACAGAGACGCTCTTGTTGATGCAGTTGAGCTTGCCCTTACACACGATTCAAAGGTACTTATTGAAGAAGCCATCACAGGCAGGGAACTTGAGTGTGCAGTGCTTGAAAACAAAGGCAGAATCACTTGCTCCAACGCAGGCGAAGCAGTAGCAGGTGATGTGTTCTACAGTTATGAAGCAAAGTACAACAACGCAGACTCAAAAACTGTGCTCTCTCCTGACCTTCCCGAAGGAATCAACGAAACAATCAGAGATTACGCTGAGGCTATATTCAGAATTTTAGGCTGCAACGGCCTTTCCAGAGTAGACTTCTTCCTTGAAAAAGGCACTGACAGGGTTGTATTCAACGAAATAAACACTCTCCCCGGGTTCACAGCCATCAGTATGTATCCAATGATGATGGATGCAGTGGGCTACCCCATAGAAAAACTTATGGACGAACTCATTGAAAGTGCAGACATAAAAAAATAAGCCTTAACGCAGTTTAAGTTGAAAGCAGGATGTAAAGTGAAATTTGTACTGATTTCGCCGAAAAACAGAACCGCCTGGAATTTCAGAGGCGACCTTATCAGAGATATCGTAAACCTGGGGTATGATGTTATTGTTACGGGTCCTAACGATATTGACGTAGATAAAATCGAGGCTCTGGGTGCACGGTTTGTAAAAATTCCTATGGAAAAGACAGGTGTGAACGCTGTCGAAGATTTAAGGTATATAAATGCCTTGAGGAAACTTTTCAGAAAAGAAAAACCGGATATTACCTTCGGCTACACAATCAAACCCGTCATCTACGGTGCAATTGCAGCAAAGCTTGCAAAAGTTCCTCACATCTACTCTATGATTGCAGGTGCAGGTTATGTGTTTGCCGCTAAGACCACCAAGGCAAAAATCATCCGTGTTATTGTAAAGATGCTTTATCGTATTGGTTTTTCCTGCGCTGACAAGGTTATCTTTATGAATCCTGATGATATGAGCGATTTTGTTTCACTGAAACTGCTGAAAGAAAAGAAATGCCGCCGTGTGAACGGCTCAGGTGTTAATATGGAGAGGTTTGAAAGAGCACCTCTTCCCGAAGAGCCTGTGTTCTTTATGCTTTCCAGAGCACTCAAATGCAAGGGTGTGGAGGAATATCTTGAGGCAGCACAGATTGTTCACGATAAACATCCCAACGTGCGGATTATGTACTTAGGTGAAATAGACGAATCCATGCAGGATTCACTGAAAAAAGAGCAGGTGCAGAAGTACATTGACAGCGGTGCCATTGAGTATTATCCCGAACATCCCGATGTACGCATTTACTACCGCCAGTGCTCGGTTTTTGTGCTTCCGTCATACCGTGAGGGTATTCCCAGAACAGTGCAGGAGGCAATGTCAATGGGAAGAGCGGTTATTGTTACCGATGCTCCCGGTTGCAGAGAAACCGTAATTGACGGCAAGACAGGATACCTTGTTCCCGTAGGCGATCCGAAAGCCCTTGCTGACACAATGTGCAGGTTCATAGAAACCCCTGAACTCATCAGAAGCATGGGTGAAGAAAGCTATAAATATTGTCAGGAAAAATTTGACGTCCGCAAGGTAAACAAAACCTTACTGGGTCATCTGGATATACAGAAAGCGGAGGAATGAATATGTCACTCTATCAGAAAATTGTAAACAGAGAAGAAAAAATCTCCCTTGTTGGTCTGGGTTACGTTGGTATGCCCATTGCTGTTTCCTTCTCAAAGAAGGCAGAGGTTATCGGCTTTGACGTAAACAAGGCTAAAATCGACCTGTACAAAAGTGGTGTTGATCCCACAAAGGAAGTGGGCGATGAAGCAATCAAGGCTTGTACAGTTGATTTCACAGCTGACCCTGAAAGACTCCGTGAAGCTAAGTTTCACATTGTGGCAGTACCCACACCCGTAAACGCAGACCATACCCCCGACCTTTCTCCCGTAGAGGGTGCAAGCCATATCCTGGGCAAGTATCTTACAAAGGGCTCCATTGTTGTTTACGAATCCACCGTTTATCCCGGTGTAACAGAAGATGTATGTGTACCTATCCTTGAGGCTGAGTCAGGTCTTAAGTGCGGCGTTGACTTCAAAATCGGTTATTCTCCCGAGCGCATAAATCCCGGTGACAAGGTTCACCGCCTTGAAACCATCGTAAAAATCGTTTCAGGTATGGACGAAGAAACTTTGGAAGAGGTTGCAAATGTTTACGAGCTTGTAGTTGAGGCAGGCGTTCACAGAGCAGAGAGCATCAAGGTTGCAGAGGCCGCAAAGGTTATTGAAAACTCCCAGCGCGATATCAACATTGCATTTATGAACGAGCTTTCCATCATCTTCAACAAGATGAATATTGATACAAAGGCTGTGCTTGAGGCGGCAGGCACCAAGTGGAACTTCCTTAAGTTCTTCCCCGGACTTGTTGGCGGTCACTGCATCGGTGTAGACCCTTACTACCTTACATACAAGGCAGAGCAGATGGGCTATCACTCTCAGATCATTCTTTCAGGCAGACGCATCAACGACGATATGGGCAAGTATGTTGTTGAGTCACTGGTTAAGAAACTCATTCAGGCTGATATCCCTGTAAAGAGTGCAAAGGTTGCAATTCTCGGCTTTACTTTCAAGGAGAATTGCCCTGATACAAGAAACACAAGAATCATTGACATTGTAAATGAACTCAAGGAATACGGCATCACACCTGTCATTGCAGACCCTGTTGCAGATGCACAGGAGGCTCTCCACGAGTATGGTATGGAGTTTGCTGATATGAGCACCATCAAAGATATGGACGCAGTAATCCTTGCAGTTGCTCACGAGGAATTCTCCTCTTTCACTATGGAAGATATGAGTAAGTTCTATTCAGGTGAGCACACTCCTGTCCTCCTTGATATCAAGGGACTTCTCAACAGAAAAGAATACGAATCCGCAGGCTACATTTACTGGAGATTATAATACCAAGGAGAAAATATCATGGGCTACAAACATCTTAAGTTTCCCGAAAATTCAGTATTCCTTGTAACAGGCGGTGCAGGATTTATCGGTTCCAATCTTTGTCAGGCTATCCTTGAAATGGGATATACAGTCCGCTGTCTGGATAATCTTTCTACAGGCAAAAAGTCCAATATGGACGAGTTTATCCAGAATCCCAACTTCACTTTTATTGAAGGTGACATCCGCGACCTTGACACTTGTATGAAGGCTTGCGAGGGTGTAGACTTCGTACTTAACCAGGCTGCATGGGGCTCTGTACCCCGCTCTATCGAGATGCCTCTTCTGTACGAAGACATCAACATCGGCGGAACTCTCAATATGATGGAAGCCGCCAGAAGGAATGGTGTCAAGAAGTTTGTTTATGCCTCTTCCTCATCTGTTTATGGCGACGAGCCTAACCTGCCTAAAAAAGAAGGCAGAGAGGGTAACCTGCTCTCCCCCTATGCTCTTACAAAGAGAGTTGACGAAGAATACGGCAAGCTCTACAAAAAGCTCTACGGACTTGACACCTACGGAATGCGTTACTTCAATGTATTCGGCAGACGTCAGGACCCTGACGGCGCTTATGCTGCTGTTATTCCCAAATTCATCAAACAGCTTTTAAACGGTGAAGTTCCCACCATCAATGGTGACGGAAAACAGTCCCGTGACTTTACATACGTTGAAAATGTAGTTGAAGCAAACCTCAAGGCTTGTCTTGCTGCCTCAGAGGCTGCAGGCGAAGCATTCAACGTAGCATACGGCGGCAGAGAGTTCCTCATTGACATCTACTACGGTCTTACAAAGGCTCTGGGCAAAGAGGGCGTTGAGCCCAACTTCGGCCCTGACAGAGCAGGTGATATCAAACACTCAAACGCCGATATTTCCAAGGCAAGAGAGCTTTTGGGCTACGACCCCGACTACAGTTTCCAGGACGGCATTAAACTTGCTATTGAATGGTACAAAGAAAATTTGTAAATAACAACCCATCCATATAGAAAGAGGTTTTTCAATTTGATAGATTTACGTAAAATTTTCGGCAGGGGCTTCCGTAGCAAGGTGAAACACTCACTGTCATTCCTGCCTGATAAGCTTTATCTTCAACTTTTCTACTTTTCAACAACAAGAAAGTTTATCAACTTTAAAAATCCAAAGCTTTTCAATGAAAAACAACAATGGTTAAAACTCAACGACATACACCCTGAATACGGTAAGCTGGTTGACAAACTGGCTGTGCGTGAGCATATTGATGCCACTCTGGGTAAGGAATACCTTTTTCCGCTTCTGGGATACTGGAAAAACTTTGATGAAATTGATTTTTCAAAGCTCCCTGAAAATTTCGTGCTCAAGTGTAACCACGATTCAGGAAGCACAAAGATTATCAGAAATAAATCTTCGCTGTCTCAAGACGATTTATCTGAACTGAAAAAACACTTTGAAACCAGACTCAGCAACGATTTCTTTTTCGCAGGACGTGAATATCCCTACAAAGGATTACCACGATATATTATTGCAGAACAACTTATGGCCAAAGAATCTGACCCCGGTTCCAGCATCGAAGACTACAAATTCTTCTGCTTTAACGGTGTTCCTAAGGTCATGTTCATTGCAACAGACAGAAGTACCGAATGTAAATTCGACTTTTTTGATATGGATTTCAATCTTCTTGATATCACCTATGACCACCCTCACTCTGAAAAGCCCATCCCAAAACCCGACATGTTCGAAGAGATGAAAGAGATTGCCGCAAAACTCTCAAAAGGTATCAGATTTGTCAGAATTGATTTGTATGAACTTAACGGACAGATTTATTTTGGAGAGTACACATTTTTCCATGGCGGCGGTTTTCAACTTTTTCAGCCACCGGAATGGGAAAGACGCCTGGGTGATTGGTTAGATTTATCATAAATAACCTTTTATAATTCAGAATACAAGTAACTAAAATGTAAAGGAGGAATATGTATGCAGGTTATGATACTCACTGCTGTGGCAGTTGCATTGTTTGCTTTTCTTGCAAACAGACAGTATACCTATGCATTTGCCACAAACCCTGTCACCGGCAAAGCTGGAACAGGAAAGCTGACCTCCTACTATCTGTTTGTTTTTGTTTGTGCAGCCATACTTTCTACTGTTGGCGGACTCCGTTTCTATGTAGGTGCAGATTTCGGCGGATATTACTGGGGATATGTCAGATATGTTCAGGAACTGCCAACGCGTCTTGCCAATTGGGACGAACCCGGAATTGCTCTTATTGCAAAGATACTCTATTTTTTCTCACAAGACGGTGCAGCCTTTATTTTTGTAACAGCAGCTCTGACCATTTCTTTATTTGTATTCACACTGTCAAAGCATACCAATGATTTTTTCTTTGTAATTATGCTTTACATCTTCACCTCTTGTTGGAGCGGTTGCTTTAATGGTGTTCGCCAGTATCTTGCTGCAGCAATACTTTTTGCAGGGCACCGGTTTATTTTTGATAGAAAGCTCATTAAATACTGTATTGTGGTTTTTATAGCCTCTTCCTTTCATATTACGGCATTGATTATGCTTCCTATCTACTTCCTGATTACAAAAAAACTTGATATCAAAAAAATACTGTTTATTATGGTAAGCGGTATTGTTTTGATTTACTCATACGATTTCTTGTTTGAACTTGTAGGTATATTGAAGGACAATGAAACAGGCGGAGCAGACACACAGTATGCACAAAACACAATTCACCCCCTGCGTGTTGTTATCTCTTTGGCTCCCATTTTGCTTTACTTTTTCCTTGTTATCCAAAAGAACACATTCTCAGCAGAAGAGAATTTCTATATGGGCTTTATCTTTGCAAATTCAGCGATTACTGTAGCCACATCAAACAGTGCATATCTGAACAGAGCCGGTATTTATTTCCTTCCCTTTATTCCATTGTCGCTTTTGTTCCTGATTAATAAATTTGATAAAAACCAACAATTTATTATAAAAGCAGTAGTACTCATACTTTATGCCATTGTCTGGTTATACATTGATGCTTCAAAAACCGGCGAATGGAACTGGGTATTTGACAGAGCCGAAGCATATTACAACAAATATGCATAACTATATTTACACCACACGCCTTGCAGGAGGCTATATATGAAAATCGGAATCATTACATTGTCAAAAGGTGAAAACTACGGCGGAATGCTCCAGAACTTCGCTGTAAAAAAAGCATACGAGTCTTTAGGGTATGAAGCTGTCACAATCCACGACAGCACAACCAGGGGAATCAAAGTCACCCATGGCAGACAGAGCACAGCCTCTAAACTCAGCCCCTCATATATTCTTAAGGTTATCAAGGTCAGACTCAGCACAAAGTATCTTATGAAGAACCAGCGTGATCGTCTTATTCCCTCTATCATCAGAAAGAAGATAAATGCTGATATCTATACAAAAATAAGAAAAGACCGCACAGCCTCTTTCAGAAACTTTTTCGACAAACACATTCCACATACAGAATACGATATTAATCTTGACAACATTCCTGCTGAAAGATTAAGTGAATTCGACTTTTTCTCTGTGGGCTCTGACCAGGTATGGAATCCCACATACCCAAGCACCTCAGAAGTCAAGTTTCTGTACTTCACACGACCTGAAAAGAAACTCACCTTTGCGCCTTCCTTCGGCATCTCAGAACTCCCCTCTTTCACCAGAGAGCCTTATGCACAGTGGCTCTCGGAAATCCCCATGATTTCTGTCAGAGAAGAAAGAGGTGCTGAGATTATCAAAGAACTCACAGGAAAAGAAGCAGAGGTTATCTGTGACCCGACTCTGACTGTAACAAAACAACAGTGGACAGAGGTTGAGTCAAAACCTGCCTTTTCTACAGACAAGCCCTATGCCCTCACCTATTTTCTCGGTAATGAAACCAACAGATACCGCAGATATATAGATAAGGTTGCAAAAGAAAAGAACCTTCAGGTAATAAATCTCCTTGACCTGAGAGAACAGGAGTTCTACTCTGCAGGTCCTGCAGAGTTTATCTATCTGATACACCACGCTGATGCTGTATTCACCGACTCTTTCCACGCAGCGGTTTTCTCCATAATTTTCAAACGTGATTTTGTTGTATTTGACCGCGTAGAGGACGGGCGCTCAATGGGATCCAGACTCAGGACTCTTCTTGGAAAATTCAAAATGGAAGACCGTATGTACTCCTCTATGTGCAATCACGATTTTACATCTGCAGACTTCTCTGGAAGTGATGAAATAATCAGCACAGAGCGTGAAAACGCATTGGATTTTCTGAAACGTTCCATTGAGAATAACTTAAAACTCTGATTTTGCAATTATGAAAATTAATTCAAAAAAACCATCTGTTTCCAGAACTAAGAAAATAATTCTTCTTTCACTTGCAGTTTTGCTTGTTCTCAGTATCTGCACAGACCTTATACTGAGCAACACAGTTATTTCTGTCAGCAAACATTCTCTTGAAAGTGAAAAGATAACCGAGCCTGTACGCCTTGCGGTAATCACCGACCTGCACAGCAAGTATTTTGGCAAAGACAATTCTCGTCTTATCGAAAAGGTAAAAGGACAGAATCCCGACCTGATACTTACAACAGGAGACCTGATTGACAAAAACGAAGATAAAGATGTTAACCTTGCTTATGTTACTCATCTTTTCTCTCAACTTATTGATATCGCTCCTGTTTACTCCTGCATCGGAAATCAGGAAAGAGATAATCCCCATCGCGAAAGCATAGAAAATGCAATGAAAGCAGAAGGAGCACATCTCTTTGACCTGAATCACGAAACCATAACCGTAAAAGGCAACAATATCTGCATAAGCGGACTCACCTACTACCGCAGGTGGGACGAAGAGGCAAATGCCTATCTTCAGGAATACATTGAAGAAGATAATGATAGTTTCACCTTATTCCTGTGTCATCACCCCGAATTCTATCTTTGGGGAATCGAACAATACCCCCTTGACCTTATGGTAAGCGGTCACACCCACGGCGGTATGATCCGACTTCCCTTTATAGGTGCTGTCTATGCTCCTGAGCAGAAAAGGTTTCCCAACTACGCAGGAGGCTTCTACGAAATGGAGCAAGGACACCTTGCAGTATGCAAGGGACTTGGCTCTTCACCCGCATATTTCCCCAGGTTTCACAACCTGCCTGAACTTATGATAATTGATCTGATATGAATAACACACCGCTTGAAATTGAATATAAATTCCTCATTCGTTTTCCCAATGTGGATATTCTTGAAAAACAACCTCAGTACAAATGCTGTGAGCTTACACAGCTGTATCTGACTCTGCCCGATTTCTTCGGCGAAGAAAAAGGCAGATGCCGTATCCGCTGTGTTAAGGATTCCGAAGGTGTAAAGTACATTAAAACCTTCAAGAAAAAAATCACTGAGATGACAAGGGTTGAGATTGAATCTGAAATATCCGAAGAAGAGTTTATGCAACTGAGCAAGTATTCAAACGAGGGCTACTCCCCTATCAGCAAAATCCGTCACAGTTTTGTGCTTTCGGGATTTACTTACGAGGTTGATATTTTTCCGTTCTGGAATGACAGAGCATACCTTGAAATCGAAGTTGAATCGGAGAATACAAAACCTCCCATACCTGATTTTCTCACTATAATCAAAGATGTTACCTGTGACCCCAGATACCGCAATTCTGCTCTGGCACAGAACATCATCACCGAACCCATAGACTAAAAAAGAAACTCCGCAAGGTGTCTGCACCTTACGGAGTTATTTTTATTTTAGCTTATCGGCGTGATCCGATACGATCAAGAAATTCTTTTTTATCCTGAGCCTGCTCAGCGTCAGTTTTGATTATTGCTTTTACATTGGAGAGTTTACCTTTACTGATAACCTTGAACACATGACAAAACCATGCACAAGGAATCAGCAGGGATTTGCCCTGAAACTTAGGGAACATTCTGCACAGCTCGTGGGCTGAGGGGAAGATTCTGCTCATAATAAATCTGAACTTTGCAAACTTTCTGCCTGATGCCATTTCACGACGCAGGTCATCACTCATAATATCTTTCTTTCCCTGTACGCCGAACACACCGCCCGAGAAAATAAACCCACACATCTGCTCATACAGTTCTTCTTCCAGAGGTTTGACCCAGGAGGGGAGCTCAAGTCCAAACCAACGGTTACACATATATAGAACTGTCTCAAAGAACTGAGCCAATCCGCAGCTGCTCAGACTTTCCCTGACGTAATCCATATCAATGCTGTCCTGATATTTCCTGAGATACAAGGCAATATCCAGATACATCTTCACACCCGAGCCGCTGCCATATACGTGTTTTTCCAGATGGCAGATAAGATAGCACAAGTGAAAGTTGTGATTGAATGAATATGTCTGCCCATGCTGTAATTCTGCATTCGACCACAAATCAGAGAAAAAAGCAGAACTCTTTGCAATGGGCTCATTCAGAGATGTATGAATTTCATATTTTTCTCTGCCTCGTCTGAATACACTTACCACACCTTCGTCTGTAAGTGAGTATTCAAAACCCTCTCCTGTCATATAATCACGGATAGCAGGGATATGCTCCTTGTGCACAATAATATCCACATCACCATAAGCACGCAGAACCTTAACAGGGTACACCTCGCTTATAGTAGTACCCTTAAACATAATATGAGGTATGCCCATTTCAGTAAACTTATCACACAGCTTCTGGGCTGAAGATTCACGGCTGAGCATCTGCATAATGGTATAGTCATACTCTCTTGCAAATTTTGCTCTTATCTCATCACCGCTGAAGATATCATAACGCTCGAGTATATATGAAACAATACCTGTCACACTTTGCTTTTTTGAAAGAGCAAACAGTTCTTCCTTGTCTACCCCGTCTGTATTCAGTTTTGTCTTTGTGTCGGTTGCAAAGCACCTGAGCACATCAATCAAGAATTTCTCTGTATTATTCAAGGCTGTCTCCCGCGGAGAAAACTCCGACTTGTTTTATTTTATACTTCCAGAAAGAAAGTATCGGGGCGATTGGGGTCAAAAGCCTCACTTGCCCACATAAAAGTAATCATATCTGTATCGCCAAGATTTTCGATGTTGTGGGTATAGCCTGTAGGAATATCCACAACCTCTATTTTATCACCGCTTACAAAATATTCAATAACTTCATCACTGTCAATTCTGCGGAATCGGATAACACCTGTACCTGAAACAACGCAGAATTTTTCATTTTTTGTATGATGCCAATGGTTTCCTTTTGTGATATGAGGTTTTGAGATATTCACAGAAAACTGACCTCTGTCAGGAGTTCTGATAATCTCTGTGAAAGAACCTCTGTGGTCACTGTGAGTATCAAGAGGATAAGAGAATTCGTCTTTTGGCAGATAGGAAAGGTAGGTTGCATACAGTGCACTTACAAAAGGATCCGAAAGTTCAGGCACCTGAAGTTTTCTTCTGCCGTCTCTGAAAGACTCAAGCAAATCCGCAATTTTACCCAGAGTCACATTATGCTCGGGCAGAACCCTGCAGAAGTTTTCATCATCTCTGGTGACTGAATCCACCACACACATAAGCAGTGAACGCACCACATCATCTATGTATACAAGTCTGATTTCTCTTTCTCTGTCATCAATACGGATGGGAAGGTTGTTTGCAATGTTGTGACAGAAAGTAGCAACAACACTGTTATAGTTGGGTCTGCACCATTTTCCGAATATTCCGGGAAAACGGAAAATATAGGTTTTCACTCCTGCTTCCTTACCGTACTCAGAAAGGAATATCTCAGCCTGACGCTTGCTCTCTCCGTAAGGGTTATCAAGGGCTGCCTGGGTAGATGAGCTGAGTGCTACAGGGCAGGTGTTGCCGGCTTCCTTGAGAAAAGACACAAGCTGTCTGAGTGAATCTGTGTTGCCTTTTGCAAACTCATCTGTGGTTTCGGGTCTGTTGACTCCTGCCAGATGAAAAACAAAATCACAGTCACGGCAGTATTCCCTGAGTGTCTCACAAGGGGTGTCTATATCTGTGCAGAAAACCTGCACACCCTTGGGGATTCCGTCAAAAATGCACTTGCCTTCGGATATATTCAGAAGTTCTGCCGAAAGATTTTTACCTACAAAACCTTTGGCTCCTGTTACGAGTATCTTCATACTTTTTCCCACTCTCTGAGCTCGTCCTGAATGTACTTCAGAGACAGAAGTTTTGCTTTAACCTGCTCCACATCGAGAAGCTCTGTATTGTCAGAAGTGAACTCCTTGATGGTACTGCGGCTTGTGTCGCCCTTGTCCATATAGAGTTCGTAATTCAGGTCACGTTTATCTGCAGGCACACGATAGAAGCCGCCCATATCCACAGCACAGGCACACTCCTCGGCTGTAAGAAGGGTTTCGTACATTTTCTCACCGTGGCGGATTCCGATTACCTTTTTCTCTATATCAGGCACACCGAAAAGTTCTGCTACAGCCTGAGCAAGCACCTCAACTGTACAGGCAGGAGCCTTCTGCACCAGAATATCACCGCTCTTGCCGTTTTCAAAAGCAAAGAGCACCAGGTCTACTGCTTCCTCCAGACTCATAATGAATCTTGTCATATCGGGGTCTGTCAGTGTAAGAGGCAGACCTCTCTTGATCTGGCTGATAAACAGAGGAATAACTGAGCCTCTGGAGCACATAACGTTACCGTAACGGGTACAGCAGATAGAAGTTTTTTCAGGAGAAACTGTGCGTGCACGGGCAACGGTTACCTTCTCCATCATAGCCTTTGATGTACCCATTGCATTTACAGGGTATGCAGCCTTATCGGTAGAAAGGCAGATAATCTTTTTAACACCTGCAGTGATTGCGGCAGAAAGCACATTGTCTGTACCGATAACGTTTGTCTTTACTGCTTCTATGGGGAAGAATTCACAGGAAGGAACCTGCTTGAGGGCTGCTGCGTGGAAGATGTAATCCACACCGTACATTGCAAGGGAGAGAGAAGTAATATCCCTTACATCTCCGATAAAGAACTTGATTTTATCGCTATTGTATCTGTGACGCATTTCGTCCTGTTTCATTTCATCACGGGAAAAAATACGGATTTCCTTGATGTCTGTCTCAAGAAAGCGGTCAAGCACAGCATTACCAAAAGAGCCTGTACCTCCTGTAATAAGTATGGTTTTGTCCTTAAAAATTGACATAATAATCACCTAACCTGTCTGTGTAATATCTTGGATTTAAGAAAGCCAAGTAACAGTTTTCGTTCTTTTTTATATATCAGAAGTGATACAGAAAAGTGCACCACCAAAGAAACAACAGTTAATATAAAACCGACTATAATAAAATCAATATATGACCGGATTTCTACATTCAGCAAACTGTAGATTAACTGAAAAGCAATCACCATTGCTATATTGATTACATAAATAAAAAATGTTTTGAAGGGTTTTCGGTTCAGAAGCTTCACATTGCTGTATATTATCACGTCGATAAAACGATAGAGCAACGCGGCAACCGTGCCTGCCAGAACACCGAATATTCCAATGAAATATACCAAAGACAAGGAAACCGTAAGATTGATTACTGTTTCAATAATTGTCTGGGGTAGTGTGTTTTTGAAGTGACCTGCATAGTTTATGGTATTGAGCATTGCAGTTCTTCCAAAGGTCAGAAGTTCAACCGCTGCAAAAAGCACTACCAACACCACATTGGCGTATGTTATATCCAGTCCTCCTGTGTAAAGTTCCAGAAAAGGGTACATCAGAGAAAGGAACACAGAGTATACCGAAAAGGAAAGTGCCGCAATGAAAACTTCTGTTGCATCAATATACTTAGTAAACTTTTCTTTATCTGTATTATAGGTTTGTCCCAAAGCAAAGCTAACACTGCTGAAGGGGATATTCAGCACACCTGTGAGATGTGATGTTACCAGTTTATAAAGCGAATAGACACTTACGGTTTCAAGTCCGCAGAAAACAGTCAGTATAAGCACATCTGTGTTGAGGAATACAAAGCCTGCTATCTGATGTATAAGTGCGGAGTTTCTTTGTTTCAGCGCTGAAAAATCAGGCTCTGATTTCAGATCAATCCATTTGTACTTTTTTCTGAAGTAGACAATAATATATACTGCCTGCAACACTGAAAGGATAAATGCAGAGAAAACAACAACTACTACATTCATTCCCAACATCAGCAATACTATTTTAAGAATACTTGTTCCGATAGTTGTTGCCATAGTGAGATTGGTGAGTATGTAGTTCTTTCCTTCTGCCTGCAGCAAAATTCTGTACTTACCCTGAAAGAAGAATAAAATAACATTCGGTAAACCCGAAAACAAAACAACAAAAAATGCAGTAAAATAGTCTATACCTGACTCAGCCGCCAGAAAAGGATACACTGCCGACAAAACAATAAGCGTCAGAAAATAATAAGTTCCTGTTTTTCTGTAACTTATATTCACCGCAGACAGAATGCTGTTTATCCTGTTATGGTCGCTTATACTCACAGGCTTATACAAGGATTGCATTGCAACCGCCTGTATTCCTGCTTCAAATAATGTGAGATATATTACAACCTGATTAACAGAACTCAGCAAGCCATTGACCGCAGAACCATAGTTTACAATAGTAACCCTGGGGATAACAAGCCCCAGTCCGATTGTAACAATCTGAGCCACCAAAGAGCAAAGCAGATTCACCAATGATTTTTTTGTTCTGCTCATTTACTCAATCACCTTCAAACGATTTTCCTTTTATCTGTTTCTGTACCGCAGTTTCAGTGCAAAGTAAACCGGACCATAAAACCTGAGCCGTATAAACCCTGCGGTAATATACATAAGGCTTCCTTTGCCCAGAGCACTCATATTATCACAGAATATTTCATCTGAAGATAACGCCTTCATATACGATATACATTCCTTTTTTGAGGAAGTCCTGACCGCCAGAATCAATGTTGCCAGAAGATTCCTTACCCGAAATGTATTATAAACATTTACAGATTCTTCACTGCAGTTGAATTTCTCAGCAACAGACATAACCGCCTTGTATGCTTTAGCGGAGTCCTCGTACCAGTTTTCTCTGAAGCGGGAATACAGAGAAGCCTCGTTATCCCTCATATAATAATACAAAACCTTGTTTGTTGTCTTTATTTTTTTGCAATGAGAAAGATACTCTGTAACGAACACAGTATCTTCACCCAGACTCATATTGCTGTCAAAGCGGATATGATACCTGTCTGTTATATCTTTTCTGAAAAGTTTAACGCAGGGACCGTTCAGACAAATCCGTGGAAATTTTTCTGAAAGATAAGCCTCAAAAAGAGATTTCGCGTCTGACTGTGAATCATCCATACAGAAGTCTGTTTCTCCTGTTTCGGATACCATTTTCAGGGAGCCTGCAACCATATCGTGACTATCTGCACAGCAAGAATGCAAATCAAAAAGCATTGTTTCAGAAACATAGTCGTCACTGTCAACAAATGTAATATACTCCCCTGTTGCCTTATCAATTCCTGTATTTCTTGCTGAGCTTACTCCGCCGTTCAGTTTATGTATGACTGAAACTCTGCTGTCTTCCTCAGCATATTTATCACACATTGTGCCTGAAGAATCCGTGGAGCCGTCATTAATCAGAAGAAGTTCAAAATTCCTGTAACTCTGATTCAGAATGCTTCTGACACATCTGTCAAGATAATCCTGAGAATTGTATACAGGTACGATCACACTGATCATATTTTAAACTCCTCCTTCCTTTTTATATCTGAGTCAGCAGACACTGCAGAGCATCTGTAAACTTTGCATCAAGTTTTTTGATAATCTCTTTTCCGTCATAGGAGGACGATATATCTGTCTCTTTGATTGCATTTGCTACAGCCTGTGCTGTGTCCTGGTCATAATAGCATATATATTCATTTACATCTGATGTTTCAATGGCAGGAATACGCACACTTACAACCCTCAGTCCGTTGGCCATATATACCAGCACCTTTGAAGGGAAAGAGGAATCGTTGTATTCTCCCCTGGGAATCTGAGTACTGAGCCCTATATGGCATTTTCGCAGGAAGTTGTAGTATTCTTCACCTGAAAGACAGCCGTCGTAAGTCACCTTGCATCTGCCTGTTTTGTTAATATCTGCAATTTTCTTTCTGACTGCAGATACATGCTCCTCAGACCCGAAGCCCAGAATATGCAGATGATATTTTTCATCAAGGAATTCAGCCGAGGAAATTGCTGTGTAAACTCCGCCTTTACGGGGGTCAAAGGTTCCTGCATAGACTATGTGGATTTTATCATCATCAAAGGTTTTATGTGTATATTCATAAGACTTGTATGCCCCATGAGACACAGCGTAGGGTCTTGATTTATGGTTTACTGCTTCATTCAGCAGGTAATTTGAGAAAATATAGCCGTCTGCATAACCGAAATAATCAATTTCTTTGGCTGTGGTTTTGTCTGAAGCTAAAACGTGTCCGTAAATTTCTTCGACCTCTAAAAGAAGTCTGAAGTTTTTTCTCTTTCTGAGTTTTCTGACCATATCAAGATAACCCAGTGAATGATACACAAGCAATGTATCTCCCTCGTTCACAAAGGAATCCAGCGCTTTGCTGAGTTTTCTGTAAAACATAAGCTGTGAGAAAATATTCTTTAGTTTGCAACCTCTGCCCATAGAATCGAGAGTTGTCAGGGTAATACTATCGCTGAGTTTTCTGGTAGAGCCTTTGATCATCTTTTTGCCCAA
The DNA here is from genome assembly GCA_045540595.1 of Ruminococcus sp. Taxonomy (GTDB): domain Bacteria; phylum Bacillota; class Clostridia; order Oscillospirales; family Acutalibacteraceae; genus Ruminococcoides. The sequence goes on along the minus strand of JAZQHL010000165.1, from coordinate 29,596 downwards.
GTTATAGCTTGCAGAAAGAATCTCTACTTTATATCCCAGCCGCTCAAGGCACTCAAACACATAAGTAGACTTTATGTAGGCTGCAAGATTATTCATTCTGTTGTCGGTACTGTCAAGAGTATCGTAATACGCCAGACACTTGATAGTCTTTTTGTTTTCTGCCATAAATCCACCCGAATAATTATCATCAAACGTACTTTCCAGAAATGTATCAATAATTATTTATCAATGCTTTCAGGATAAGTCAGTTAATTAGCATACAAATCAAGAAATTCCAGATACTCCCAGAAGAAACGGTATCCTCCGTACTGCTCTGTGCATCGGTACACAAAAAGCACTACGAGCAGTGCAACTCCGACAGCGTAGCAGATATTTCTGCTTTTTGTCTTCTGACGCACAACCGCATTTGAGAGAACAATCGCTACCACAGGCAAGAAATAGAAACTTACTCTTTCCACGGTAACAGAACTGTATCTGAGAGTATAAAGAGCCATTCCTACCACAAGAAGAGTAATCTCTGCTCCGTACTTCACAAGATAATCCTTATCATCAAGCCATACAAGATATGTAAGAACAAGTGCACACAAATAAACCGCTAAAGGAATAAGTCCTCCCAGAGGGTTACCTATATACTCCATCTCATAGTCCTTATCCATATACTTTCTGCCAAATTCCAGAATATGGGGCAACAAAGCAAAAAGCACAACGGTAACCGAAGCGACGATTACTAAAAATTTCTTGGATATTTTTATATTTCTCAAGAATAATACTGAAACAAAAACCCACGCTGTCAGATGCATTGATACCGCCAATGCAATCAGACAAACACCGATGATGTCGTACTTGCGGGTATGCTTTTTCAGAAATTCAAAAGCAATATAGCAAATTGAAATAGCAAATGCCTGACGGAAGCCTGTCAGAAAAAACTGCCACGGACCAATGCAGATGTATACAAGAACAGCCATAAAAACACTTTCTGAATTCCGATTGATATACCAGAACATTACAAAAGTACAGAACGCAGCCTCCACATACTGGAATATATACGGCCAGGTAGTTATGATTGAAACCAACTTGTTCAGAAGAAGGTAGCCGCGTTCAATGGTGTCATACGTCTGAAGTAATTGCTCAAAACTCATTACAGTAGTACGGTAAAACATTCTGTAGTAACCGTAAAGGTCGGCACTTCTCATCAGATGTGGACTTCTGCTTCCCATTACAAATACTACAACAAGGAAACATAGTCCCAAAAATATTAGATTTTTCTTTTTCTTGCCCAGAGCATCAGGCACAAGTACCCAGAAACCTATAATGCTCAGGAGCATAAAAATCCAAACCCACATTTTTATCTCCTAAAAAGAAAACTTACTTAATAATATCTCTGTACAGATTAATATATTTTGAAAAGCAAAGTTCAGAAGCAAACTTCAGTCCCTGCTCTCTGCATTCATTCCTGTTGATTTCACCGTTTCTGACACGCTGAATTCCATCATACAATCCCTGTGCGTCTCCCTTTTTCACGGTGATACCGCACTTTTCGCTCACAGGCTCGGCACAGCCTCCCGCAACAAAGGTGATAACAGGCACACCGCAGGAAAGAGCCTCCACGTTAATCATAGAGAAAGTATCCTGCATGGTGGGATTTACAAACACATCGGCGGCGGAATACACTTCTGCCAACTGCTGCGGGCTGTCTGTCCTGGGAATTGCGGTAATATTGTCAGGAAGAAGTTCTGTATCCTTTTCCAGTGAAAGCAGTATAATGTGCTCATCTTCACGGAGTTTTTCTGAAAGAGACAGAAAATACTGTCCGCCTTTGGTACTGTTAAGGTTGCTTACAATACCCATAATTACGAACTTTCCTTCAAGTCCGTATCTCTTTCTGAAATCCGATTCACGGTAAGAAAAAACTGTTGTATCAATGCCGTTGTTTATTGTTGTGACGGGATATTTACCCAGGAAGGATTCCCTTGCAAGAGATGAAAGCCACTCGGAGGGAGTAACGATATGCATATTCTCTGTACGGGTGAATATCTTTTTCTTAAGTGCAAAGTTGCCCTTTGACCTGTCAAAAAACCAGGAATCGGGATAAGACCTGCGCAAGGGGCATTTGCCGCAGCCTGTCTTCCATTTCTGACAGCCTGCATAATCAAAGTGGGCACAGTGCCCTGTGAATGCCCAGCAATCATGCAAAGTCCACACCACCGGAATGTTGTGCTTCTGTATATATTCAAAAATCATCTTCACGTTGAAATAATGACCGTGAATATTGTGAAGATGAATGACATCAGGGGAAACCTTATCAATAAACTTAAGCATTCTCTTTGTTGCAAGTTTGCTGTAAAAACCGTGCTTGCCGAAAAGTCTTGTCTTGAGAATGTTCAGTTTCAGATAAAGCTTTCCGCTCATTATGTAATGGTCGGGAGAATCGGAATGACCTTCACCGCTGACTATGTAGGGTTGCATACCGTTTTTCTTCTGAAGCATTGCAATCTCATACGCAATACGACCTGTACTGCGTATGCCGTACACAGAATTTATCTGCAGGATTTTCATATCCGCTCTCCTTTCTCTTTTGATAGCTTATTATTTCTTTTGTGCACAAGCGCACATTGTATCAATGAAAGTCTCTTCTGACTTTTCTTTGCTGTGATTACGCCTTCCGCAATCCACAGCCTTTGCTCCGTATTCTGTAATTAAGGCAGGATTATCACAAAGCCTTCTCAGGGTAGCCTCCAGAGTCTCATACTCTGTAACCACCACCGCTGCGTCCTCACGGATAAGGTAATCAACAGGGGCTATATCCCTGCTGCCTACAGCAAGTATACATTTACCGCTTTTGAAGTAATCGGTAAGTTTTGTGGAAAAACTCAGCCTTGCTGCGTTTTTGTACTTACCCTTCAGAGCCTCTGCAAACAGAGTAATATCTGACTGACGCTGGATTTCTTCAATCTTGTCTGAAGTCACACTGCCACAAAAACGATTTCCGCCCATACTGAGAATCTCTGCAAGTTCACCCTCGGGAGTATCGCCCGAATACACATCAAAGCGGATCCGCTCTTTTTCTTTGTTCACAGCAGCAACCGCCTTTGCTACCTCTGCGACCGTCTTATCCCTGCCGATGCCCAGTTTGCCTGTGTATACCATTCGCACAGGGTGGTGGGGACAAAGTTCCTCCGTGGGAAGTTTATCGGTATCTATTGCCCTTGTGAGAATCAGGCTGTCTGTACCAAAAACCGCATCATACTCTTCCTTTTGCTTGGGAGCAATTACAAAGAGTTTATGACAGTGCTTCATAATTTTTCTGACTCCTGCCCTGAGCCAGAAACGATGTATATATGCCAGCGGATTTGCTCCGCAGGTTTTGTAGGAATAGTTGTCATCGGAAAGATAACACACCACAGGCTTCTTTGTTTTCTTTATGATGTAAAGCTGAAGCCTTGCCATATACACCACAGGATACACAGGTACAAACAGAATCTCGGGGTCGAAATCCTCAATGAATCTGTCAAGCTCGGGGGTTTTCCATTTTCCGAGGAGCCACACCATCTCTCTGCACAGAGTTAAAAGCATACTGTGCCTGCCGTTGTAGCGTTTGCTCTCTTCAGAAAGTTCCTTTTTCTGAGACTGAGTTACCTCGCCCTTTGTGTTTTCCACTTCAGAGGAGGTTTTCACACTTCGTTTGAAAACACTTTTCAGAACAGAATTTTCGTTGATACGGAAAAATTTTTGGCAGACATCAGTATCAGGAAGCCCTGCTTTTGTGTATATCTGTGCAACCTTTTCTTTATCCCAGCAGGAGAAAATCTCAGGCAGGGTACGAACTGAACCTGTATCCTGCCACACATTGATGCAGGGTACAAGGACTCTTGGAAGATTGTTTTTCATACTGACTCCTATCAGCTCCTGATTTTATCAAGAAGACTTACTGTAAACACAGTAAGTGAAAATCCGAACACCCTATAAAACTTTTTCACAAGTAAAGGGCGTTTGCTGTTTGCGTAGTTCAGCAGGGGTGAAATTGCCCTGAGTCTTTTTCTCAGAGTTTTCTTTCGCTTATCCCTGACTCTCGAATAACTTATAAACAGGTTTGAATAATACTTTGCAAGGGAAGAAAGAAGCCCTTTACGGAGGCTCTCGTCAATATCTGTTTCAGGGTCTTCAAAACGTGCCTTGTATTTTTCCAGTGTAAAGAGAAAATCCTCAGCATTTTTGAGAGTACATATATTGGTAACGGAGCCTTCGCGCTGTCTGTAAGCAAGAAACTCCCTGTCAATACAGACGATTTTTTCTGCTTTCTCCACAACCCTGTAACTCCAGTCTATGTCTTCACAATGAAGCGATTCGTCAAATTCGATACCGTTTTCAACAAGAAGACTGCGTCTGACGGTCTTTGACCAGGCAGAGCCGTAGTATGCATCTCTCTCCACAAGAAGAGGAATAAGTGTGGCGGTATCGGTGATGTGGGTTACACCTTCAAAGGAATACCCGCATTTTTCAAGCTGGGGTGTGCGATTTTCAAAATACTTGTTGTATTTATACATAACCACATCTGCATCTGTTTCTTTTATTTTATCAGAGAGAATCTGCAGATAGTCATTGCAAGTAATAAAGTCGTCGCTGTCGATAAAGATAACGTACTCACCCTGCGCACATCTGAAACCGAAGTTTCTTGCTGTGGACTGACCGCCGTTTTCTTTTTTTAGAAGTCTGACTCTGCTGTCCTTGCCTGCATATTCATTCACAACATCTGCAGTCTTATCACCTGAGCCATCATCAACCGCAATCAGTTCAAAGTCACCCATACTCTGTGAAAGCAGGCTTTCTATGCATTTACCTACGTACTGTTCGACATTGTACATAGGAATAATAATACTGAAAAACATAGGTTTACCTCTTAATCTTATGGACTATCTCTTCAACTGCTTCACAGACTACCTTGCGGTTTTCTTCAAACTGCTCTTCAGTCCAGCCTGAAATCTCTTCTTCACGTTTTCTCAGAAGCATAAACTCGTCTCTGAAATCATCAATGGGACGGCTGGCGTCCACTTCGTTACGGAAAGTTCTGGAAAGGATGGCACAGGTTGAGCCGAGACGCTTGTGCTCACCGATTACATAGTCACTCTTTAAGAGACCTTCGCCGATTTTTGCAATACCGCCAAAACCGTATGAAAGACCTTTTTCTCTGAATTTATTGCAGAGTTTCTCAACAGTACCGTCTGCCAGAAGTTCAAACATAAACTTCATTCCATAGCTTAAGTGAAGGTCATTAAGACCGATATAAACTTCGTCAATTCCGGGAATCTCCAGTATCTCGTCAACAAGTTCAACTGCCTCTGCAGTTTCAAAGAGAAGAACTGTGTGAACTCTGCCGCCTACAATACTCAGGAAGGTGCAAACCTCCTCAACAGTCTTGAAGTAAGGAAGCATAATAATATCTGCACCGTCATTGATAATGCGGTCAATTTCCTTTTTAAGTCCCGGATGAACGGGATTACAACGGACAAGAAGCTTTGCCTTGCTGATAACCGCACGTAGTTTCTTTACATCATCAAGACCTGAATGTGACACAACAGTGTCCAGATGTCCCTGTCGCTCCTTTTTACCTAAAACTTCAAGGTCAAGGAAGATTCTGTCAACACCTGCATTTTCTGCCTCAATGGCTGCCTTGGGGCTTGCTGTCAGATACATAAGTTTCAGATGCTTGTCCTCGATTCCCAGAATTCTGCAGTAATGAGTGTAGATGTTCTGGAGCATTACAGGACGTGCAAAGAAAAGTTCCACACGGCGTCTGCCGTTCTGGCTGTACTTCTGTCGGCGTTCGGGGTCATTCATAAGTGACTCCATCTCATTCATCAGAGCCTTGTCGCTGTGAGCAGGCACAAGAATACCTGTATCTCCGTTTATAATAACCTCACTGGGCCCCGGTACATCGGTGGAAATAATGGGCAGACCCATCGCCATACCCTCCTGAATAACCATGGAAAAACCTTCTCTGTATGTAGGATGTACCATAAGATCTGTTGCCGACATAAACTGAGCAACCCGTGCAGGAGGAAGGAAACCTGTGAAAATAACACTGTCACACTGCTTTGCCCACTCAATCAGTTCCTTATCGGGAGGATTGGTATGGTCTTCCATACCTACAATCATAAGTTTTGTGTTGCTATAGCGGTGAATCAGAGCTCTGTATGCACTGATAAGCTCGTTCACACCCTTGTCTGCATTGATTCTGCCTATGTAGCTGAAAACAAAGGTGTTATCTTCAATGCCGTACTCACTTCTTATCTTCTGTCTGTACTCTTCTTTTTTATTTATATCATAAACACTGAAATCAACACCGATAGTGCCGCCCTTACCAATAACGGTAATCTTCTTTTTGGGACAAATCCCCTCGTCAAGATTAATCTGCATATTCTTGGGGCTTGTTGAAATAACATGAGTAGAGCGGTAACAGGTAAACTTCTCCAGCATTTTGAAGAAAAATCTCTTAAGACCCTTGAAGCCTATGTATCTGAGTCCCCACTGGTTGTACATTCTGACGCTCTTCTTCATTGCTCCCGCTGCAAGGGCGCAGTAAAACGCCGCATTGGGTGTGGAATACTGAACGATATCAAAGTTTTCTTTCTTGAAAACCTTGCGCAGAATACGCACACACTTGATAAGAGATACCACATCCACGCCTCTCTTTGCAGGAAGCGGAATACAACGGGCAAAACTCTCGTGTTTTCTTATAAACTCATCGTCCATTTCGCCGCACATTATGGTAACATCAAAACCCTTGTCGGCAAGGTTTCTTGCCGAGTCGGACACAAACCACTCAAAGGGTTTTGTGATAGTTGTGATCATACAGATTTTAACTGGTTTATTCTGGGACATATTTTCATTGCCTCCCCTGATATTTTCAGGAAAACTGATGTATATTAAATGTTATCGGGCATACTTACGGATATTAAAATCCTATTTTATATATTACCACAAATACATAGTCGTGTAAACAAAAACTTTCCATTCAGACAGCAGTTTTTTCACCTGTTATATGCAGAAAAATCTCAGCATATACTTGAGTATCAATAAACAGGGAGGAACTGTTATGAAGGAATATGTGGAAGAACGTGCTGTGGAACTTGCCGAATATATAATTGAGAACAAAGCAACCGTCAGATTCACCGCAAAAAAGTTCGGAATAAGCAAAAGCACCGTACATAAAGACGTCAGTCAGCGATTGCGTACACTGAGCCCTGCACTGTATAAAGAAGTCAAGGAAGTTCTGGAGCACAACAAGGCAGAAAGACATCTGCGCGGAGGCATTGCCACAAAAAACAAATATCTCCGCCTTGCAGACTCAAAAAACAACCCCTTAATTAAAAAATAAACTTTACATAAAAAGCCAAATGTAGTATAATTCTATAATAGTTAAGAATGTCCAAATTTTCTTTATGAGGAATCAGGAGATAATCAGATATGAGAAATATTCCTTTTTCACCACCGGATATAACAAAAGCAGAAATTGACGCTGTAGTATCTGTGCTGGAGTCCGGTTGGATAACCACAGGCCCCAGAACAAAACTTTTTGAGCAGAAGATTGCAGAGTATTGTCACACAGAAAGAGCAGTGTGCCTTTCTTCTCAGACAGCCTGTGCAGAAATGACCCTCCGTATTCTGGGGGTTGGTCCCGGAGACGAGGTTATTGTTCCTGCTTACACATATACCGCTACCGCTTCTGTTGTCTGTCACATCGGTGCAAAGCCTGTTATCATTGACTGTGCACCTGACAGTTTTGAAATGGACTACGATAAAGTAGAAGCCGCAATCAACGAAAAAACAAAGGTAATTATCCCTGTTGACCTTGCAGGTGTAATGTGTGATTACGACCGCATTTATGAAATTGTGGAGAGAAAGAAGCACCTGTTCAGACCTTCAAGTGAACTGCAGGAGGCTTTCGGCAGAATCATTGTTATGTGTGACGGTGCACATGCACTCGGCGCACAACGTGATGGCAAAATGTGCGGTGAAGTTGCAGACTTTACAAACTTCAGCTTCCACGCTGTAAAGAATCTCACTACAGGTGAGGGCGGTGCAGTTACCTGGAAAAACACAAAGGGCATTGACAACGACTACCTTTACCGTCAGTATATGCTGTTTTCACTTCACGGTCAGACCAAGGATACCTACGCAAAAAACAAGGGTACTTCCTGGGAATATGACGTTGTGAAAACTCAGTATAAGTGCAATATGCCTGATATTCTGGCTGCTATGGGACTTGCTCAGCTTGAGCGTTATGATGAAACTATCCGCAGACGTCACGAGCTTATTGAGCGTTACAACAAAGCCTTTGCAGATTTACCTGTAACTGTGCTGAATCACGCAGATGAGCATCACCGCTCCAGCGGACATCTGTACTTTGTACGCTTCAATGGCAAAGACGATACCTACCGCAACACCTTCTTCAAACGTATGGCTCAGAACGGTGTTATCTGTAACGTTCACTTCAAACCCCTTCCCCTGCTTACAGCGTACAAAGATTTAGGCTTTGATATCAAGGATTATCCCAACGCATATAATATGTACAAAAATCAGTTGACACTTCCTCTGAACACCACAATCTCAGACGAAGATGCCCAGTATATTACCGACACCTTCCGCAGGTGTATGGCTCAGCCTTACTGATCATAACTCAGGGCTGCAGTAAATTTCATTTTCAAAGCTGACCGCTGCAGCAGAAGGTCTACTCCTTGCTGCGGCGGTTTTTTGCAATAAATCTGTGATTTATCACATTTTCACCTTTTGTTCACGAATTTTTAAGAAATAACACATAATTGTTTCTAATTTATTCACTAATTTTTTCTCAGATAGTATATAATTTAATCATACAGTAATTTTACATATACATAAAAAGAGGTTCAGATTAACGGAGGTATAAATATGGGTACATACAAAGTTCTGGTTGTTGACGACGACAGCAACATCTCTACCCTGCTGAGACTTTATCTTGAAAAGGAAGGTTTTGAGGTTTCCACTGCCGCCGACGGTGAGGAAGCGCTGGCAGTTTTTGAGAAAACTCAGCCCGACCTTATTCTTCTTGACATAATGCTTCCAAAGCTTGACGGCTGGCAGGTTTGCCGTGAAATCCGCAAAACTTCCCAGTGTCCCATCATTATGATTACTGCTAAGAGCGAAACCTTTGACAAGGTGCTGGGACTTGAACTGGGTGCTGACGATTACATAGTAAAGCCTTTTGAAAACAAAGAGGTTGTGGCAAGAGTACGTGCTGTGCTCCGCCGCACTGCAACTTCAGAAAACACTGCAGTAAAAGAGGTAAGATACGACAACCTTATCATCAATCTGACAAACTACGAGCTCAGGGTAAAGGGTGAGCTTATCAGTACTCCTCCCAAGGAGCTGGAGCTTCTTTACCACCTGGCAAGCAATCCCAATCAGATGTTCTCCAGAGACCAGCTTCTTGACGAAGTATGGGGCTTTGACTACTGCGGAGAAAGCCGTACCATTGACGTACATATCAAACGAATCCGCGAGAAAATCGATGGCGCTTCTGACAAATGGGAGCTTTGCACAGTATGGGCACGAGGCTATAAATTCGTAACCTTTGAATAAAACTTAAAACGGAGACTCACAGAATATGACTAAATCTGTATTCCGACGTTTCGTGTTCTTCAGCCTTGCGGTTGCCCTTATCTGCATAATCATTGTCTGCGGAATCATCACCTTCCCTGTATCTGAGTTCATTGAAAACTCAAAACGCAGTACTCTGGAAGAAAACACCCGTAATCTCTCAAACCTTGTAAGTGAGGTTGCAGAAGATGACCTGTACACACTGAGCCCTGATGAATACAGGGTTTTCACTGCATCACTCAACACCTTCTCCACATCACTTCACGCCATTACTGCAATCACAGATACTCATGGAAGGGTTATGTATTCTTCAGCACAGGAACTTAAAGGCAAAACCCTTTCACTTCCCGCAGAGTTTTCCGACAGCTTATCTCGGGGAAGTTACTTTGAACACGGAAACCTGCACGACATCTACAATCATCAATACTATATTTCTGCCACCGCAGTCACTGCCGACAACGGGGTTGATGTTATCGGATTTTGCTTCATTGCACAGGCAACCTTATGGACTGCAGACTATATTCCCACCATTTTTGCAGTGCTTGTGGTACTTGTTGTTCTGGCGGCAATACTGATATTCATTCTTTCCGCAGTATACGCCTACAACACCACCCTGCCCTTAAAGCAGATGGCGGCAGCTGCCAAACGTTTTGCAGTAGGTGACTATGAAAGCAGAGGCCACGTCAAGACAAACGACGAAATCGGTGAGCTTACTCAGGCATTCAACGAAATGGCAGACTCACTGGCTTCTTCAGAAGGAATGAGAAGAAACTTCATTGCCAATGTTTCTCACGAACTCAAAACTCCTATGACCACCATTGCGGGCTACATTGACGGAATCCTTGACGGCACCATTCCCAGAGAAGACCAGGATTACTACCTGGGCATTGTTTCTCAGGAGGTAAAACGTCTTTCCCGACTTGTAACCTCTATGATATCCCTCTCAAAAATCGACAGCGGTGAAATCACCGTAAAGAAAGCCCCCTTTGTAATCCAGGAAACCGCTTTCAATGTGCTTATCGGATTTGAAAGTGAAATCAATAAAAAGAATCTTAGCATTGAGGGAATGGACAGTGAAGAGGACATAATAACCTATGGTGACAGCGACCTTATCCATCAGGTAATTTACAACCTTGTGGAGAATGCAGTGAAGTTTACAAATGAAGGCGGATATATCCGTTTCGGCTTCACAAAGAAAGCAAACTCCACCTATGTATGCATAGAAAACAGCGGTGAAGGTGTACTGCCCGAAGACCTGAAGCTCATATTTGATAAATTCTATAAAGCAGACAAATCAAGAAGTTCTGATAAAAAGAGTATGGGATTGGGGCTTTACATAGTACGTACCATCATCAGACTTCACGGCGGAGATATCACCGCAGAAAGTGAACCCGGACAATACTGTCGATTCATTTTCTGGATTCCCGACGAAGCAAAGAAGAGAAAAGAACTTCCCTACTTTATAAAGAATAAGGAGAAAAAAGATGAACAATGACAATCTGAACCCTATTCAGGGCGAAAATACAACCGAAACTCCTGCCCCTGCTGAAACTTACACAGATACTTCTGCACAGCCCGAGGTAACTGTTCCCGCTGAGGTGGTTTCTCCCCTGCAGGAAGAAGTAAAAGAGTCTGCACCCTTAGAGGAATCTGCAGACGATGTAATTACTCCCGAAAAAGCACAGGAAAAGGATGCTTTTGAAGAAAGCAGCACACCTGCAGAGGCAGTTGAGCCTGTGGCAGAAAACACCACACCTCAGCCTGTATACACTCCCCCTGTATATGCTCCTCCTGCACCCCCTGCTCCCTACAAAGCACCTCCTTATCAGGCACCTTATTCTCAGTCTGCAAAAGCACCTGTTCCAGACAGTGCTGTAGCATCAGCCCCTCCCGCACCTCCAAAAAAGAAGGGACACGTTGTATTCCTTGCTTGTTTGTTTACACTTATCGGCATTTTTGCCATAGGCTTCTTTGTTCTCTGCGGATATGTTGCAGGACAGAACTCAGGCTTTTTGGATTTAACAAAACCCACCTTCTTTGCTGAGAATGACGAAGAAGAAACCCAGCCTTTAACCGACTCTGTGCAGGAAGACACCCCCGAAGGCATTATCCCTCTGCCCGAAAAAGACGAGGATGAGTATTCATCCGACGGCAGTATTGACCTTAAATCCCTGCCCCGTGACAATTCAGATAAAGACAAATATACAACCCAGTATGCATACAAAAAGGTAGCAGAATCCACCATCGGTGTTGTTTGCTATGAAAAAGGTTTCACAGGTGAGCCTGCTTCTCAGGGCACAGGCATTGTTATTACAAACGACGGCTACATTGCCACAAACAGCCACGTTATCGGTGACAGCCGCACAGCATACAACGTGCAGTTAGTCACAAACGACGGTACAACCTACGAGGCAAAGGTTGTGGGTTTCGACTCCAGAACAGACCTTGCTGTGCTGAAAGTAAACGCAAGAAACCTGACTCCTGCAGAGTTCTGTGATTCTGACTTAGTTGAGGTTGGTATTGATGTTATTGCAGTAGGCAATCCGGGTGGAATGGACTTCCAGAACTCTCTGACAAGAGGTGTTGTTTCCGCTCTTAATCGTGAGCTCGGCTTATCCGCACAGGTATCATACATTCAGACTGATGCCGCCATAAATCCCGGTAACAGCGGCGGTCCTCTCTCCAATATGTATGGTCAGGTAATCGGCATCACAACTGCAAAAATCAGTTCAGAATCCGTTGAAGGTATGGGCTTTGCAATCCCCAGCCGTACAGTCAAAGAAATTGTTGACGACCTGATGACTCAGGGTTATGTAAGCAACCGTGTACGCATTGGTATTTCAGGTCAGGCAGTATCCTCTGCTATGCAGCAGTATTACAACCTGCCCGGCGGTATCCTTGTAGGTACAATTGCAGAAGACGGTCCCTGCTACAACACCGAACTGAAAGTAAATGATATCATCACAAAGATTGACGATGAAGAAGTTGCTGATTTTTCTGATGTATTCGCAATTCTCGGAGAGCACAAGCCCGGTGACAAGGTAGTGCTCACAGTTTACCGCAGAGACACCCAGAAAACCTTTGAGGTAACAATCACACTTATGGCTGACGAAGGCCAGACTCAGCAGTAAAAAACAAAGCCACCTGCCGGATATGTTCGGAGGTGGCTTTTTTGCATCTTATTTTCTGAAGATGAACTATCGGAGGTTTTCAGTGTTTACCCATAGCATTGTATATGAAATTCACCGCGTTATCCCTGCACAGCAGTTTTCCGCTTTCTCTGATTCGTGAAAGAGTGACCGCTGTGCTTTTTATCTCCTGCGCATACTCACAGATAAGTCCTCTGCATGCACTGCTCAGCACAGGATAATCAAACATCAGATAATACCTGTTTTTACACAGCCACAGGGAATTTCTGTGCATTGATATATCTTTGCTGCCAAGGCTCTCTGCACAGCAAAGCAGATCCTCAGCATTTGCAAACTCAAAGCAAGGGTAGCTTTTGAATCTTTTCACTTTGTATACCTTACGCTCAGATTTCTCCATAAGTGTCACAAGCAAAAGGCAACCGCTCTTGTGAGGCAATGCCTCCAGAAGCACAGCACCCTTTCTCATCTCTACCCCTGTTTTCATACAGGCAAGCCTCATTAACCTCAGCAGAACTTTCCGGGAATGTTCGTCGCAGAAACTCATATCATTAAACCGCAGTTCAAAGTTCTCCATATCCTCGCTGCACAGAGAAATCAGCACTTTACGGGTATCAAGCTGTTCGATGGTCATAGCCTATCCTCCTTACAAGACAACACCTGAGTTGCGGTCTGCCTATATAACATATTATTCAGATAAGTTGTACTTTGCAAGTGAATGTTTTTGGATGGAAAATTATAACTTCCTGTTGAAAAGAAAGCCTTCCCGTGTTACACTATTAACAGATAATTTTATTAAATTCCAAGGAGGAATCACCTATGCCAAAATGGCTTGAAACCGCTGTATTTTATGAAATCTACCCCCAGAGCTATTATGATACCAACGGTGACGGTATCGGTGACCTGCAGGGTATTATCGAAAAACTCCCCTATGTTAAGTCACTGGGCTGTAATGCACTGTGGATCAACCCCTGCTATGACTCACCCTTTATGGACGCAGGCTATGATGTAAGAAACCACAAGCAGGTAGCAGAGCGCTACGGCACAAACGAAGATATGAAGCGTCTGCTGGACACTGCTCACAGTATGGGTATCAGAATTCTCCTTGACCTTGTACCCGGTCACACCTCTGACACTCACCCCTGGTTCCAGGAGGCTAAAAAAGCAAAGAAGAGTGAGTATTCCAACCGCTATATCTTCACAAACTGCGTATGGGACGCACCATCTGAGTACCGTCTGATGTGCGGTATCTGCGAGCGTGACGGAAACTACCTTGTAAACTATTTCTCCTCTCAGCCTGCTCTTAACTACGGCTTTGCTGAGATAGAGCACCCTGACTGGCAGATGCCTGCTGACCACCCCGACGCAAAGGCTACAGCCGAAGCACTCAAGGATATTATCCGTTTCTGGCTGGATATGGGCGCTGACGGCTTCCGTGTTGATATGGCAGACTCCCTTGTTAAGAATGATAAAGACAAGAAGGCTACCGCAAAAATCTGGCGCGATGTAAGAGATATGCTGGACAAGGACTATCCCGAGGCAGCATTTGTTGCAGAATGGTGCTATCCTGAGCGTGCTATTATGGACGGCGGATTCCATATGGACTTCTACCTTGACCACTATGGTAACGGCTACTCCAGACTGTTCAGATATCTGGACGAGAAGGGTGAAAACCACGCATTCTTCCACAGAAGCGGCAAGGGCGATATCACTGCATTCCTCGATGAATATGTACCTGCTTACAATCTTACAAAAGACACAGGCTACATTTCCTTTATGACAAATAACCACGATATGCCCCGTGCTACCTACTATATGGACAAAGAGACAATCAAGCTTTCTCACGCTATGATTTTCACTATGCCCGGTGTGCCCTTCCTCTACTACGGTGATGAGCTTGGTATGCGTTATCAGAAAGAGCTTGTAAGCAAAGAGGGCGGCTTCTCCCGTACAGGCTCCCGTACTCCCATGCAGTGGGATTCAAGTGCAAATATGGGCTTCTCCACTGCTGATGCAGACAAACTCTATCTGCCTGTAGACTCTGAGGCAGGTGCTCCCACAGTTGAGAATCAGAAGGACGACCCTGACTCAATCTACAAGGTTGTTACCGATATCATCGCACTCCGTCACAAGATTCCTCAGCTTGGCAACGGCTCTGACTTTGAGGTTGTATATGCTGAGAAAGAGAAGTATCCCTTTGTATACCGCAGAGGCGATTATGTTATCTTTGTAAACCCCAGCGAAAACGACGAGACCATTCCCTTTGCAGAGGATATCAAAGAGACAGTTTACACCATCGGCAAGGTGAATTTTGCAGACGGCAAGGCTACAGTCTGCGCCTCTTCTTTCACCATTGTCCGCACAAAGTAATATACTGAAATATTAAATTAATAAAAGCAACCGCCGTCAGGAATTTTACACCCTTGACGGCGGTTTTGCTTTGGTAGTTTTGCTGTAACCCTGTTGTATGCATTTGTACCAAAGGACAAAAATTGGGAATGGACACACCAAATTATTGACAGAGAATGTTTTTAGGTGATAGAATTTAATTGCAGATAACATATATTTATGTGTGAGGTTTTTAAGAAATCTGCGTCTAATAAATGAAAGACAAAAACACTTCCTCTGAATGAGGCAAATTACAACGAGGTGATATTAATGAAAAAAATCCTGAGCTTTATACTTGTGCTGATTCTCACATTAGGTGCCTGTGTGTCTGTTTGTGCTGATACAACTTGGTCATCTCTTGAGCAGTTATTTTACGATTATTGCGTAGAAGAACTGCCCGATGATATGAAGCCTTCTGAGGACGATAAGGTAATTATTGATACTTTTAGTTTTTATGATGATATGAGGATTTTCTATGCTTATCCTGACTGGATTGAACCTGAGTCGGCAGATTTGAATGAAAAATTCGGTATCTGTAAAATAAAAGGTTATCAGGCTTACTATCCTTATGATTTAGGAATATATGTGAATAAAGGCGATGATATATATACTCTAAGAGAAGCCTTTGATGAGGGCATTATTACAAAAGGTATAGTGCTTTCTATGTGGGACATATTTTCAGGAGACCATATATTTATGTATGATTTTGGAGACTCCTCAGAAAACAAGTACGAGAATACAATCTGCAGTTTGATGGGACTTTATGATACCGAACCCGGAGGACATGGCTTTTACACATACTATGAGAGCTATGAGTATTTCTCTCCTGATAAAACAGTAACAGGTGATGAGGCTACTCCTGATTATGTTCTCATTTACCTCACAAGCGGTATGGTAAGTCCGGCGTTCACTGCTGATGTTTTTGGTGATTATTTGCTGGAGAATCGCAACTATGAGCATCCGTTCATATACGGATACGGCATATATATTCCAAAGACACAGGAAGTTATAGATTTGTTAACTGCATATAAACGCGGAATTGAAGGCATCGACAATGTGTTCACGGAGGCTAAAATCGGCAGACTTATCGGTGATATGGACGATGATAGAAGACTTACAATCAAAGATGCTACAGAAATCCAGAAGTGTCTGGCAGGGCTGTCTGACAATTTTGGTTATCTCGAAGCATATATGTGGAGTGATAAGTCCCCTTTGATTGCAATTTCCGATTTTGACAGAGATTGCGAGGTAACAATCAAGGACGCTACTGCTATTCAGAAACACATTGCAGGTCTGGAGTATTGATTGAAGGTTACTCCCTCAGTCTTTCGGCTTTGCCGAAATCCAGCTCCCTCTAAGAAGGAGCCTTGAACTCAATTAAACAGCAAAGGAGCATACAGAGACAAACTCTGTATGCTCCTTCTTGTTTTCTTTACACCTGCCTCCTATTCATTGTAACACAGAAGTTTATTGACATAGACTGTTTTTACGTGATAGAATTTATTTAGAGAAAATCCAAATAAAGTGTGAGGTTTTCTGCATTTCTTACGTCTAAGAAGTGAAATAATAAAACGAGGTGATTTTATGAAAAAGATTCTGAGTTTTACACTTATGTTGCTTATGATGCTCAGCCTGTGTGTATCTGTTTCTGCACAGGAATCCTCCATATATGAGGACAAGGTATTTGAACTTCTTCAGCTTGATTATCCCCGTGAAGAACACTGCTATGAGGAGTGCTTTTTCTACTACGGAGAAGATCCAACTGCTGACGAGGCAACTCCCGATTACGTACTGGTCTTAGTACATTACGCTCTTGTTTCTGACATTCAGGTACAGAGTCACATCGGCAAATACATAGTTTCTACAGGTCCATATTCACCTTACCTTCACGGATATCACTTTTATCTCCCTGAGGAGCACAGAATCCTCACTCTGGAAGAAGCTATAACCTCAGAACTTGCAGGAGTGGAAGAAGGTCTGAAAAGTATTCACCACTCTGTTGCTTTGGCAGGAGACTGTGACGGTGACTTTGCACTTACAATCAAAGATGCAACCTGCATTCAGAAACGCATAGCAGGACTTGAATCACCCCATCATGTACTGGGAGACTACAACCATCTGGTCTACGATTTCAACGGTGACGGTGAGCGAAATATCAAAGATGCAACCGCGATTCAGAAGTGTATTGCAGGGCTTGAATACTGATTCATAAATAAACACAAATAAAGCAGAAGGAGCACACAGTTTTCTGTGTGCTCCTTCTTGTTTTCTTTACACCTGCCTCCTATTCATTGTAAATCATTTTCATTGCTATTGCGGTAATATCGTCGTCGTGGGTATCCTTTCTTCGTTTCATGGCTTCGTTCACTACCAGTGAGGCAAAATCCTGACAAGAGGCTTCGTTCCAGGTACGAATTAAATCCTCAAGCCATTTTTCATCTCCTGCTACTGCTCCGTCAGAAATCATCACCAGAGCATCTCCTTCGTGCAAGGTTATGGTATCCTTTGCAAATCTGACTTCGTTAAGGATTCCCACAGGAAGTGAAGAAAACTCTCTGCGGTGCACCCTGCCGCCTTTTCGGATATAGGTTACGGGTGCCCCTGCCTTGAGCAAACTCACCTTGCCTGTAAACAGGTTTACATCTGCAATATCAAGGGTTGCCATGGACTCTTCTTCTGACTTTATCATCAGTGAGGAATTCACCACAGACAAGGCGCAATCATAGGAAAGTCCTGCTTTTATCAGTTTTGTCAGTACACTTACCGCCATATTGGAGTCCACTGCAGCAGAGCCTCCCGAGCCCATTCCGTCGCTGATGATTGCCACCATACTGCCACAGCCGTTCATAAAGAAATCAAGGCAATCACCGCAAAGGTTATAGTCATTTGCTATATGCTGAGAGGAACCGATTTCCACATCGTAGTCTGCAATTTCACTCATAACAAGTCTCAGTCTGTCCGCAGTTCGGCTTTCTCCCGGAAGTTCAAAACGCCTGCCGCAACAGCGGGAAACTGTGTGATGGATTTCCTTGATATTCAGATCCCTCTTTCTTGTAAGAGCAATTTCAAGGTCAACTGTCATTCCATAGTCACGGTGCAGACGGCAACTGCAATCCACCACAACTACTCCCAGATTTTTCAACTCCTGTGTGATTCTGTCTGCACTTTCCGTATCAAAATCTTCAAAGGTCTGGAATTCTTCACTCAAGTCCCAGAGCATATCACTCAGTCCCGAAAACTGCCCTGCCACCACTGAGCGCACCTGAGTAATTCTGCGCTGAGCGGAAAGTTCACAAAGATACTCCTTATAGCTTTCGTTGATATTGTCTGCAAGTTCTCTCTGCTTGCAGCATTTCTTTGTAAATCTCTCATTTACATCTTTTTCACTTATATATCCTGCAGACCTCAACACCTCGGTAAGTCTTGTAAAATCATCTTTTGTCAGTTCCTTCTGCTTGTCCCAGCAATACACTCTGAGACCGCAGGCAGAGCAGGTTTTCTTCACTGCATTTTCATATATCTGCAAATCTTCCTCTTCGTTAAAATTCTTCCTCAGTTTTTCAGACACAGCGTTTACACATTCGTTCACTCCCTCAAGGGCATGTGCCGCATGGTCAAGCCGTACTGTCACACTGCGCCTCATTGCCTCACTTACTCCTCTGTCGGGAGCAGGTGCAAAAGCAGACCTGATTACATTACCGAAATCAGATGGAATAAACATAAATAAGCCTGTGCCCAGCATACACTCTATAAAGAGGGAAAGCACCAGACGTTTATCAGGGCTTGCAAAGGAAAGCACTGTGCTGCAAAGAGTAAACACTGCACCCACAGGAAATTTTCCAAGTGTTGCAAAGAGTCCCCCCACAAGTCCGCCGAAGGCATAGCCTCCTGCCAGAAAAGATGTGTTTGTGCTTCCAAGGCTGAACACAACTCCTGTGGCGATTCCGCTTATGCTTCCCCCTGTCACTCCTCCGTAGCGTGCACAGAGAAGTACCGCAACCACAGCCATCACCCTGCCCAGAGACACTCCCCACACACTCACAGAGCCGAAAGAAAGCATCAGTATACATACAGATACTGTAAGGCAGGCAACCTCCTGCTGAGAAAATCCCGTAATTCCTCGTGAAGAGGACATCAGAGTTGCACTGCGTGAGATAAAGTAGGCACCGGTTGCAGATATGAGTGCCTCCACAATACAAATACCTAATTCAGAAATACGGCTTGTGCTTACAAACATCAGGGCAATTCCTGTTGCAAGCACAGGCACAAAGGAGAGCAAAGGTGCATACAGTTTGCTTTTTGTTATTTTTGTAATATCACTTAGCAGCCACTTCAATGCACCTATTGCCAGCACCACTGCAATATACCTGAATGAATCTGAAGGTGACAGCAGTATGTATCCCAGTGCACTGCCAAGAACTGATATTCCTGTAAATTTCAGAGGCACTGCCGCAACAAACGACGCCCCGAAGGGTGAAAGGTCTGACAGCACTGCTCCCCGTGAAATAAGCAGTCCCAATAAGAAGTACACTGCCTGAACTATTATTTCTTTTGCAAGGGCTGAAAAATGAAACTCCTCTTCCCTTTTCTTTTTGACCCGTTTTGCTGCTTCCATAATTTTTGCCGTCCTGTCCTCTTATATTCTTTGTGACAGATTCCCTCTGTCTTGTGACAATTACATTATATGCTTTGCAGGAGCTTTGTTTTGTCACTGTTTGAATGAAGTTTTTACGGAACATTTGTAAGAAAAGCAAGCAAAAATTATAAAAAGAATTATCAACCGTAATTCTTAGTAAATATTGAAACTTACTGCAATTTTACACACAACAAACAAAGAAGGGCAGACCTGAAGTCTGCCCTTAAAGATTTATGTTGTATTGTATTGTTTTTTAGTCCTCACAGCCGATTACAACAGATGACTGCGCAGGCATTGTAAGTGTGCCGTCGTCAAGGGATGCATAGAGAGTCACAGATGTATTATCAGCACCAGGAGGCAGAACAGTGCCCTGTGCATACAGGTCACCGCGGATAACTGCGTCGTCCATCATTTCCTCTGTGATTGTCAGTGTGTGGGCATTCTCTTTATCCATATTGTGGATAATAAGCAGAGCCTTGCCCTCATACTCTACCTTGTAAGCACAGATTGCTGTGTTGTCAAAGGTGTAGGTTTCTGTGATACGTCCTCTTGCAATCTCAGGATTCTGATTCTTGATTTTAATAACTCTGCGGTAGAAGCTCAGGAGAGAATTCTCATCGTCTGTCTGCTGTGCAACTCCGCCGTAAGGACAGTCAGAGTAAGCATCAGCGGTACACCAGATATCAGACTCTACATTGTCGTCCCAGTTCATAGCACCGCGGAAGAAGGCATCGTTGCCGTGATATCCAGCGGGCACTGCCATACCAATTTCTTCACCGTAGTAGGTGTAGCTGTTACCGGGTACAAGCATATATGCTGCAGCAGCCATTTTCTGGAAACTGAGACCGCTTGCAAAGTAGTTGGCACTTCTTACTGAATCGTGGTTTGAAAGGAACATTGCGTGGATAACATTCTCGTTAGCCTCCACGGAATTATCGTCAAACTTCTTCAGCTGAGCAGCAAGCTGATTACCTGTACCTGAGTTTACGGCAGATACGAAGTTACCGCCTGAATTTGCAAAGGAAAAAGCAAACTGGCTGTCGATGCCGGACTCGTAGGTTTCGTAGAGGTAGGAGTTACCCTGCCAGTTTTCACCTACCATATAAACATCGGGATTATACTTCTGAGCAGTTGTGTAGAACCAGTTCAGGAACTCGTTGCCGTCTGTGATTCCGTCGTCCATATACTTAACAGCATCCAGGCGGAAGCCTGCAACACCACGATCAAGCCAGAACTTTGCAACCTCTTCAAAGTATGCACGGGTGCCCTCGTACTCAAGGTTCCACTCAGGCATTTCACCGCTGAACTGACCTTCATACCAAAGTTCACCCAGAGTGCCGATAACCTGTCTCCAACCCTCAACACCAGGAAGGCCCTCCATGAATTTATAGTACTGAGCATAGCCGTCAAATTTGCCTGCCTTTGCCTCAGTGACCGCTTTTTCCCAGAACTCGTGGCCTGTGCCGCAGTGATTGAGTACAAGGTCAAGAATAACAACGATACCACGCTTGTCACACTCTTCAATAAGCTTGTCAAAAGTCTCAAGGTCACCAAATTCGGGGTCGATATCCATATAGTCGTCAACGTCATATTTATGATAAGAATCCGAGGGCATAATGGGAGAAAGCCAGATAGCATCATGTCCTAAGTCTGTATCCGTCTCAGGGTTACCGTCGTTGATGTAATCAAGTTTGTCAATGATACCCTGCAGGTCACCTGTTTCGTCACCGTTTGAATCATTGAATGAGCACACCCAGATGTGATAGTAGTTTCTGTACTTATCCTGAGAGGCTACCTTTGCTATACCCTCGGTAGGGTCTTTATAACCTTTTTCAGTACCACCATCATCACAGGCAGCAAGCATTGTACAGCTGAATGCCATAATAACAATCAAAAGCATTGATATAAATTTCTTCATATCCAATCCTCCAATCTATGATTTATTTATCTGAAAGAAGATTATCTGTATTCCGGAAAACCAGATAATTCTTCTGCTGTTTTCAAACTTATAGTATTCAAATAATTTTCAAACAAAATGGCGGCCGCCACGCGGCAGCCGCCAGATGTTCATAATGTAAGCGTACTCGTACTGAGTACAATCACAAGTCTATTAGCCCTTAACGCCGCCGGCTGTAACGCCTTCAACGTAGTACTTCTGCATGTACAGGAACAGTGCTGTGATAGGAATAGCAACAACAACTGAACCGGACAGGAAGTAACGGTAGTAGTTAGACTTGTACTCCTTGTCAGTCCACATCCACAGACCTCTTGAGATTGTGTACTTTTCAACCTCTGTACCCATGATGATCTTAACAAGAATGAAGTCACACCAGGGGCTGATGAAAGAGGTAAGAACTGTGTAAACAACGATAGGCTTGGACATGGGAAGGATAATCTTCCAGAAAATCTGATTTCTGTTAGCGCCGTCGATAGTAGCAGCTTCGTCAAGTGCTCTGGGGATTGTATCAAAGAAGCCCTTAGCAACCAGGTAACCAAGACCTGCACCACCACTGTAGCAAAGTGTCAGACCCAGAAGTGTCTGAGTAAGACCCATCATCTTAAGAATGTAGTACAGAGCGATTGTGGTCATGAAGCCGGGGAACATACCCATAATCATACCAACGTTGATGAAAGGCTTACGAGCCTTAAATCTGAGACGGCTGAAGCTGTATGCAACCATCAGAACAGAAAGAGTAGAGATGATGCAGGAACAGGTAGCAACGATAAGTGTGTTGGTAAACCACTTCATAAACATTGTGTCTCTGAAAAGACCAATGTAGTTGTCAAAGCCAAGCTCTGAAACTTTGGGGAACAGAGTTGTTGACAGAATTGCAGGAACACCACCTGCGGGATCTACACGGAATGAATGAGCAACGAGCCATACAAGGGGGAAAATCCAGATAAGGCCCATAACTGCTAACACAATGTAGATAAATGCATTAGCAATACCTCTTCTGAGTTTATAGCTTTTTATCATGAGAATTCCTCCTCATTCTTCGCTGACTTAGTCATATTGAATGTTACCAGCGACAGAGTTGCACAAACAATAAATACAAGAATACCTATTGCAGCACCCAGACCGTACTTGTTCTGGTTAACAGAGAGCTTGAACAGCAGGGTGATAAGGAGGTCGGTCTTACCGGCACTGTACTTGTAGTCGCCAACCTTGGGACCGCCTTCTGAAA
The DNA here is from genome assembly GCA_045540595.1 of Ruminococcus sp. Classification (GTDB taxonomy): domain Bacteria; phylum Bacillota; class Clostridia; order Oscillospirales; family Acutalibacteraceae; genus Ruminococcoides. The sequence continues at coordinate 6,608 of JAZQHL010000165.1, read as the reverse complement.
GCAGATAGATAACGTTGAAGTTATTGATGTTACCGATGAATGTAGTGATAAGATAAGGTGTTGTAACGAAGAGCATATAAGGCAGAGTAATCTTTGTGAAGCTCTTTACAGGGCCTGCACCGTCGATTCTTGCACTCTCGTACAGATCCTCGGGAATATTCATAAGAATACCGGAGGTCATAAGAATTGTGTAGGGAATACCTACCCAGATATTAACAACGATAACTGTAATACGAGCCAGGATAGCGTTGTTGTTGATTGACCATACATCTACACTGGAGGGCTGACCTGTGAACATAGAGATAATCAGGTTCAGGGGGCTCTCTGTGGAGTTTGAGATCATCTGAGCCATAACCAGAAGTGTAACGAACTGGGGAACAGCAATTGTCATAACGAAAAGTGTTCTCCAGAGTTTCTTCAGCTTGATGCCCTTCTTGTTGATCATAAGAGCAACAACCATACCGAGAATGTAGTTGGAGAATGTAGCAAAGATTGCCCAGATGATTGTCCAACCTGTGATTCTTGCGAAGGTGTAACCCATGGATGCACCGCCGCTCTCGGAAGCACTGAAGATCTCCTTGAAGTTGTCAAGGCCGATCCACTGGAATGAGTCGTAGTTTACATCTGAATAGTTTGTGAATGCCATGAAGATCATGAAGATCAGAGGCAGAAGAACAAACACACAGATAAGGATAACAGGCAGGGAGAGCATTGTTGTATGGAACTTGGAGTCGAGGAGTTCCTTGGACTCTTCCATAAATGTCATAGGCTTTTTGCCTGCCTTGATAATTTCCTCGTTTTTGCGTGCTGACTTTGTGCTTGCAAGGTAAATAGCAATGAAAGCAACAGTCACCATCATGGCAAGGATACCGTAAAGCAGAATCTGGTTACTGTAATACTTAACCACTACCTGCTCCATCTGCTTGCCCATAAATTCAAAGTATTTGATTTCCTTAACAGCTTCAAGGCTGAAGAACAGACCAAGATATGTACCACCAAAGGAAACCATAAAGAGGATATAGAGAACCTCGATAGCAAGGAATGCTACACCCTTGACAATCTGTCCTCTGAAGATGTTACCAAGACCCATAATAAAGTATGAGAGTTTTGTGATGATATCACCCTTGATAAATCCGAGAACATACTCTTTGCAACCGCGGCCAATACCGCAGAAGAAATTCTTAATTCCTCTGCCTATAGCGCAGAAGAAGTTTTTAAGACCTGAAGGAATCGCTTTTATGAACTGCGTAAACTTATACCAGAAACGCTGAAAAGCATTCAACGACATGTATTCGGTATATGTCACCCTTCTCACTCTCCTTTATCTAAATATAAAAATATTAGATAAATCTGATACCGAAAGTGAAAGGGCAGCCCGAGCCGCTTGAGTCCGAGCTGCCCTTCTGACTTAGTTTATCAAATTACCGCAAATAATTCTAACTAAATAACTTACCGCAAATTATTCGTCACGGATGTTTGTGATACAAGCCTCAACCTGAGCCTTTACAGCCTCAGTGCCAAGATCGCTTGTGGGCTCGCACATGTATGTGCCGAGAGCTGCAAGCGGATCCCAGAATGTGCCTGCAAGACCTGTCTGAGGAACGGAGAACTCTGTCTGAGCCATAAGAGCAGACATAGAGGGATTGTTCTTAACGAAATCGCTCTGCTGTGCTGCTGCGTTGGAAGGTGCCCACTCGAGCTTCTCTGCTCTCTCCATCTGACATGCCTCGTTTGTGAGGTAGTATGCGAGAACCTGAGATGTGATGGGGTAAGCAGTCTGGCTGTTAACGCCGAGGAACTTGTAACCGAACATGTTTACGGACTGAGTTGCAGTGCCGTTGATGTCGATTGTGGGGATGATAGCATAACCAGCGTTGTCGCCGAGGTTAGCCTTAACAGCTGCGATGTTCCAGCTACCTGCGATACCAGCAGCAGTTGTGCCGTTCTTGAAACCGTCAGGAATGAGGGATGTGTCGCCGCTCTCGAAGTAACCGCCAGCAATACCTGCATTGAAGAGGTTTGCGAAAGCCTGTACGGAAGCTGTTACGTTGTCGATGTTGTAATCGTTGAATGCCTGAGTAAGGCCGTCTGCCTCGAAGCCTTCAGTCTTGAGACCGCCGGTGTAGAGGAATGTGCAAGCGAAGAAACCGTTCTTAGCGTCCATGATGAACTTCTTGCCGGAATCCTTACATGCTGTGAGAACGCCTTCCCATGTCTTAGCCTGCTCGTCAGATACGATTCTCTTGTCATAAACAAGGATGTAGCTGTTGTCGCCTGTCTCGGGGTAAGCAAAGAGCTTGCCATCCTTGGAAGCAGCAGCAACGGAAGCAGCTGTGTTGTCAGCTGTTACGTTCTCGGGGAAGTAGCACTCTGCAAGAGCGTTAGCGTTGTAGAGCTTGTCGATCTGGTCAGAGGGGAAGCCGAATACGTCAGCAGCAGCCTTAGCATCGTTGATAACTGCAGTAGCAGCATCGTTCTCACCCTGAACAGCTGTCTCGATTGTGATTGTTGCATAGTCCTTGAAGAGCTCTGCAAATGCAGCAGCCTGAGCCTTCAGAACGTCCTGAGCAAGCTCGGGACCCCAAAGCTTGAGAGCAACGGTCTGGCCGTTAGCCTCTGCCTTGATAGCCTCGCCCATCTGAGCGATCTGGTCTGCGGACCAAGACTCTGTAGTTGTGGATGTGCCTGTGCCTGTGCTATCCTGGCCAGCTGCAGTTGTTGTGTCTGTGCCACCGTTACCGGTACAAGCAGCGAGACAGCCAACAGCCATCAGAACAGCAAGGAGCAGAGCAAGAATCTTTCTTGTCTTCATGGTAAAAAACTCCTTTAAAAAATATTTTTGTCAGCATAAAATCAGATATGCCGAGTGCCGCACATCTATCCTTTACCACAATAAATGTACGTTTTTCACTACAGTAATGATACCACAACCGAAGAGGTTTTTTCAACTCCCTTTGTACTTTTTATCTAAAAGAATAAATTTGAAACCTGTTTTTGGTTAATTTGACAAAGGTATTTTCGATTTATATTTATTATGCACAATTCACTTTATTTTATTTTGTTGATTTTAACCACAAGTCATTTGTGCATTGTGCCAAACAGATTTTGTCACTGTGAGTTTATTTTGCCGAAATTTCAAAATCGGGGTGGATTTTAATACCAAATACGCCCTTACAATCGTCAAAATCCCAATCTGTAGGGTAAAATTAACAAAAAGTTATTCCGCACCCCTACATTTAGCAAAGCCGTCTGCTTTTATTCTCATTGACAAGTCATAAGAAAAGTTGTAAATTTAGCATATAGGACTATACATCTATATAAATATATATACGGAGGTACTTACAGATATGAAACTCAAAGACCTGTTAAGCTCACTTGAATATACCATAGTACAGGGCACAGACGACGCAGAGATTTGTGACGTTATTTACGATTCTCGCAAGGTTGTAGGCGGTTGTGCCTTTGTTTGCATAAAAGGCTACGCAACCGATGGCCACAAATACGCAGCAGATGCTGTGGAAAAAGGAGCCAACACCCTGATTGTAACCGACGATGTAGATGTACCAGATACCGTAAACATCATCAAAGTTGCCGATGCACGAGTTGCACTTTCAAAAATGAGTGCCGAGTATTTCGAAAATCCTTCAAAGGAGCTCACCACCGTTGCAATCACAGGCACAAAGGGCAAAACAACAACAGTTGCTATGATCCGTTCCATCCTTGAATGTGCAGGAATCAAAACAGGCACAATCGGTACTCTGGGCATCATTATAGACAACAACATATTCAAAACCAACAACACCACTCCCGAATCCTATGAGATTCAGCAGGCAATGCGCAAAATGGTGAATATGGGTTGCAAGGCTGTGGTTATGGAAGTTTCCTCCATCGGTCTCAAGCAGCACCGTACAGATAACATCATCTTTGATTATGCCGTTTTCACTAACTTCTCTCACGACCATATCGGTGAAAACGAGCACAAGGATATGGAAGAATACCTCCAGTGCAAAGCGCTTCTCTTCAAGCAGTGCAAACTGGGTCTTATCAATATAGATGACGAAAACTGCGATGCTCTTCTCAAAGACAGCACCTGCGAAAAGGAAACCTACGGCTTCAGCGAGGACGCTGACCTTACAGGCTTTGACGATTCTCTCATTGCACGTCCCGGCTACATCGGTGTGCACTTCAGCACAAAGGGCATCAAAGAACTCAGCGTTGATGTGGCAATCCCCGGCAGATTCAGTGTATATAACGCTCTTGCCGCAATCTCTGTTTGCCGTCACTTTGATATTACCGACGAGGATATCCTCAAAGGTCTGGACACCGTTAAGGTAAAAGGCAGAGTTGAAACTTATCCCGTTCCCGGCAACTATACACTTCTCATTGACTATGCTCACAACGCTGTATCTATGGAAAACGTGCTCACCACCCTGAGAGAGTACAAACCTGCAAGACTTATCACCATGTTTGGTGCAGGCGGCAACCGTCCCAAATCAAGACGTTATGAGATGGGTGAAGTATCAGGCAGCCTTTCTGACCTTTCTGTTATTACCGAGGACAACTCAAGATTCGAAGATGTAAACGATATTATCGCAGACATCAAAGTCGGAATCGACAAAACAGGCGGTAAGTACGTTATCGTACCCAACCGTGTAGATGCAATCCGCTATTGCATCGAGAACGCTCAGGAGGGTGACATCATCGTGCTTGCAGGCAAAGGCCACGAGGATTATCAGGAAATCAAGGGCGTCAAGTATCACCTTGACGAACGCGAGGTAATCGCAGATATTTTAAAATCAATGTAATTTCATAATTTACAATTCATAAATCACAAAAGGACTGTATCAGCAGATGCACAGATACAGTCCTTTCTTTTTCACCATCATTTAATAACAGGAAACCTCAGAATCACTTTGAATAAATCTCCGTCTATGGAAAGTTCAAGGTCACCGCTTTGGAGCTGTGTCAGACTCCTTGCTATGGATAGCCCCAGACCGTTACCCTCTGTGTTTCTGGATTGGTCGCCTCTGACAAACCTCTCCATAAGTTCCTCCTCAGAAATATTCAAAGCAACACGGGAGGTGTTCTTAAGAGTTATCACCGCCTCCTCTCCTGATTTTTCAAGGGATAAGTACACACGGGTGAACTCCTGTGCATACTTGCAGACATTATTAATAAGGTTATCAAACACTCTCCAGAGTCTTCTGCCGTCTGCCATTATCATTATCGTTTCCTCAGGCTGAGTCACAATTAGTTCAAGGTTTGCTTCTTTCAGCCTGTCTTCATACTCCCCTACCGCCTGAGAAAGCAGAATGTTGGTGTTGCAGGGAGCCATAACCATTTCAATGTTACCTGTTGATGCTTTTGAAGCCTCCACCAGATCATCAATGAGTCTTTTAAGCCTTTCTGAAGAACGTGCAAGCACCTTTGCATACTCGGTTATCTTCACATTCTCACAAGGCTCATTTGAAATCAGATCAGTATAGTTGATTATAGATGTAAGAGGAGTCTTGATATCATGGGACACATTGGTGATAAGTTCAGTTTTCATTCGTTCACTCTTCATCTGCTCATCTACCGCCACAGCCATACCCTGAGCAATGCTGTTAAGTGCTTCACCGTGATTTCTGAAGTCACCCCACATTTTCTCTGTGTTCACCTGATAACTCAGGTCTCCTTCAGACAAAGCCTTCGCACCCTTCTGAAGTTTTTTCATTGTGAACACGGTGCTCAGCACAAGCGGGATAAGCACCAGTTTTTCCACTATCCAGAAGGAAAAGTAATTATCAGGCTCGTGCCAACAGCACATTATTATAATTAATTCAAGCAAGGTAATACCCGCAACAGAAAGAAAAGTTTTCCAGATAAGAGGGATATTTCTGACAGCACGGAAAAGTCTTTTGCACTGTCTCCACAAAAATTTCGCAAATCTCCACAAAGCCCTCAGCACATAGAAAACAACCGTGTTCCGCCACCACTTACCGAGTTTTATCCGAAGTGCAAAACTCATCAGCCACCCAAGGCAGGCAGATTCAACTATAGCTAAAACCACCGCCGCAATGGCAACAATACCTGACAGCGCAACAAATTCATCATAGTAACGCATTTCTTTTGCCACAGCATAAAACAGCACAACACACAATACAACAAAACCTGCAGTGAAAGCGGTGAGTATATCAAATGGCACCTTAGTACCCCAGCCTGACTTTACACCCTCATAGCCTGCGCGGTGACCCGAAGAGCAGATAAGAAACACAACGCAGGCAATAACAATAATCAGTGCCGCAACACCCACAACATAAACCCAATACAGCATAGAATACAAAAAGTCTATGAACTCACTGATTATGTAGTATTTATCCTGTATCATATATTCTGTGGAAATTACCATTTCCACATCAACAGCAGAAGTTATTTTTTCTCTCCATTCACCTGTTTCCGAATCGAAAATGCTGGTCCATTTTTCCCACACATAAGAAATTTCCATTGGCTCAGTGTAACTTACATTTCCGTCAGCAGTATAACTCCACAAGGTCTCCCCTGTTTCCGCATCGGTAAACTTTGCTGAAATCACACTGCTTCCGTCAAAATAGCTCTTAGCCATTGCT
>JAZQHL010000164.1:0-11462 GCA_045540595.1 Ruminococcus sp. | reverse complement strand
GCAAAGGATACCTGTCTGATTCTCAGAAAAGACAGTGAAAACTCCCTTGCAGACGGAAGCACCTACTCCACCCCTGCAGATGCAGACCCCGACGCCACACTTTTCTGCAAAAACGACCTGTATATAGGCGGAGAGGGTCGCCTTACAATTGACTCCAACTTCAACAACGCTCTTCACACAAAAGATACCCTGACTATACACAGCGGAAACCTCACCATTGACTCAACCGACACTGGCATCAAGGCAAAGGACGGACTTACAATATATGACGGCAATCTGAATATAACCTGTGCAGGTGACGGTCTGCAGACTACAAACTCTGAAGAAGCAGACAAAGGAAACCTCTCTGTATTCGGAGGCAAAATCACCATTGAATCCCAGAAAGATGCTATCCAGTCTGAAAATGTACTGACTATTTCGGGAGGAGACTTTGATATTAAAACAGGCGGCGGTGCTGAAAATGCAGATTATAAGTACAGTTTTCCTATGGGCGGTTACTGGGGAGGATATGAAGATACCTCTTCAGACGTAAGCATGAAAGCCCTGAAAGCACAAAACAAGCTTACTATCACAAACGGCAATTTCCGGATAAACAGTGAAGACGACGCACTTCATTCAAACACAGATGTTACTGTATCGGGCGGAAAATTCGCCATCTCCACAGGTGACGACGGAATTCACGCTGATTCCGCCACAACCATAGATGGCGGTGAAATAACAATCACTTCCTCTTATGAAGGCATTGAAGGTAGTGAGATAAACATAAAAGGTGGTACAATCCACCTGACCGCCTCTGATGACGGAGTAAACTCTGCAGGTGGCGGTGACACAGGATACGGTGGTTTCGGACCTGACTCCTTTGTCTCCTCCCAGAACTATATGCTCACAATCAGCGGTGGTTATCTTTATGCAGATGCAGGCGGTGACGGACTGGACTCCAACGGTTCTATCTCCGTTACAGGGGGCACTACCATAGTAAACGGTCCCACAGACAACGGTAACTCTCCCTTTGACTGGGAAAGAGAGTGCACCATATCAGGAGGCACCTTCATTGCTGCAGGCTCCGCGGGTATGATGGAGCAGGTTTCCTCTTCCTCAACTCAGTGTTGCCTTGCAATTAACACAGGCTACACCTTGAGCGGAAACACCATCTGCAATATTACAAACGGTAAGGATTTCAGCCTCAGCTTTGCCCCTGCAAAAAGTTTTTCCTATATTTTTGTAAGTTCTCCTGACCTTGAAAAAGGCTCAGATTACTCAGTTTACACAGGAGGTACTCACACAGGAAAATCCACAGACGGAATATACTCCGACGGCACCTACACCTCAGGTGAGTTGCTCACTACCCTTACTCTCAGCGACTTTGTCACCTCCTACGGCTCCTCTTTCGGAGGAATGGGCCCCGGTGGCGGCAGAGGTCCGGGTGGCGGTATGGGCCCTGGCGGAGGAATGAAACCCGGCTACGGCTGGTAAATCCCATTTCTTTTGAATTTCAATTTGCTTTTTCCTTTTTCTCCACTCTTTTTATAGCAGAAGTCCGACCTCTTCCCTTTCGGGTTGAAGCCGGACTTCTGGTTTTTATTCTCTTTTTGCTTACTTTGTCAGTTCCTCTGTCTGTTTACGCTGACGATTCTCCTCAGAATCTGTAAACTTCTCAAGGAACATCTGCTGTCCGCCGGGTAAAAGACCTGCGTACAGGTTCATAGCCTTTGCACTTTCTGCAAGTCCTATAAACATTTCAGGGGACACATCTTTGCCCCTTTTCCTTTTATCCATTTTCTCACCCTTTATAGTATCACCATAAAGAGTAAAAATACTGATTGAAGGAAAATCCATTTATTGTAAAATTTTATTCAACAATCTGAACCATCAGCACCTGACTTCCGCCTGTGTAGAAATGGGCTGATTCATATTCGTAACTTTCCTTTGCCTGCACATTATCAAAGGAGGCACTGTAGGTGATACCGCCTGTATACACATTGCCTGCAGTGTAGTTTTTATATCTGACATACACTGCACGGAAGTCTGTATCTGTAAGGTTTTCAAGGTGGAGATACTCTCCGTCAAAAGTAATTTTCACCTTGTCCTCACAGATGCTGAGTTCCTCACACTCTGTGACCTCTGCAGAAGGCTGAAGGCTGTAAAGACCCTGCTCATAGGCTTTTCTTTCGGTTTCAAGCACCAGTGCACTGCAACCTGCAGGCAGGGTTGAAAGCACAAAGGTATACTCTGCATTCTCTTCCCCTGTAAGGGTGACTGTTGCATATTGTATGGGTTTGTCTGAAGTATTCTTCACTATCAGAGCACAGATGTTTTCCACCGGGTCATCAGTGCCGTCTTCAACGTATTTACCCGAGTAACTTCCCATAGCAGAAACAACCAAAGGAACATCGGTAAAAGTACAGGCAGATACCTGACCGTCAGGTGTCACTTCAGGAGTGAAGCCTTCAATATTATTTACATCTGCGCCTTTTTCGTCAGGTGTAGATACAGAAGAATCCACGTGGGTAATGTCTGTCACAGCGCCTGAAGGGATAGTATAGGCTGTGGTTTCTTCGTTGTCTGTATGTGCACTTTTGCACCCTGCAAAGGTGCAAAGCACCAAAAGCATACACAGCAGGAATGCTGTTAATCTGTATTTCATAAGATTTCCTCTCAAAAAAATGCCTATGAATCATCACAGGCATTTAAAATGTCAATTTGTTTATTCCTCAGAATTTTCCTGACCTCTTACTTCAAGAAGAATTCTGGTCATCATAGTTCTGACCTCAGACTCAAGGTCTGTGCGGTATCTGACCTTCAGTGCCTCAAGACGGGCAACCTCCTGCTCAATCTCCATCTGTCTGGCTGTGCTTTCCATAATAATCTTCTCTGCCTCAGACCTTGCCTTCTGAACAATCTGCTCAGAGATCTGCTTCACCATAAGAAGCGCCTGAGCAACAGACTCTTCTCTCTTCTCAAGTTCACGGATACGGTCGCGTTTTTCTGCAAGTTCGCAGAGAGTATCATCAGCATCGTCTGCCAATTCCTGCAAAAATGCATCGACCTGAGCTTTATCGTAGTATTTTCCTTTTTTAACGGGCAACAGATAGCCCTCAATCTTAGAGCGGGAAATGCTCACAGTAAATCCCTCCTGATTCTGCACAGAGCCCTCTGTGCACTTCGGATTTTACAAAAGAATACACTTACACTAATAATCATTAACGATTGCATTATATCATACATATTGTGGTTTGTAAACCTTTTTTGTCAATATATCAGATATCTTTGTAAGAAATTATCCTGCATACTGACCATTGGTAAGAAAAAACTGTGTACAAAATCCTCTCTTTATGATAAAATCCAGATTAAGATTTATGTATACACACAGAAAAAGGAGGGAATAATATGGCTAAAAAAAGAACACGGAAGCAGAGGCTTCTGCGTGGTGCAGTGGTGACACTTGTGATAATTCTTATTTTTGCCATTATGAATTTAGTAGCCGCAAAATTCATTTACGACGCCCTCTTCCCCCGTTTTGAATACAGCAGCTACGACCTGGCCCTGAACATTGACTATAAGGAAATCAAAGAGGAATACCCCCGTCAGGAAATCGGGTTTATTAACGAAGACGATATCCGCCTTCAGGGCTACCTTTACGGAGAAGGCAACAAGGGAATAATTGTTGTTGCCCCAGGGCTTGAAAGCGGTGCAGACGATTACCTCTCACTTATTCTGAGCCTTACAGATATGGGCTGGAGAGTTTTCTCCTTTGACACCACAGGAAGCTTCAGAAGCGAGGGCGAGGACTCCGTAGGCTTTTGTCAGGAAACCGAGGACCTTTACGCTGCCCTTGATATTATCAGCCACCATAAGGAGCTTAAAAATCTCCCCTTGTTCCTTGTGGGTCATTCACGGGGCGGTTATGCTGTAGCCTGTGCCCTTGAATCCGACTACGATATAAAGGGTATTGCCACCATAAGCGGTGCAAACTCCCCTATGGAAATCACCATTGATACTTCCAAAAACTATATAGGCAACTTTGCTTACGCAGGCTACCCCTTCCTGTATGCTTATCAGTCAATGCTTTTCGGCACTGAGATGACAGGAATGAAAGCCTCAGAAAGCATCAGCAACAGCGATTGCCCCACACTGATAATTCAGGGAATGAACGACACGGTAACTCCTCCTGACACCTGCTCAATCTATGCTCACAGCGATGAAATCGAAAACCCGAACGTGCAGTATATTACCTTTGTGAATGATAACCAGAACGGCCACACAAACCTGCTTTACTCACAGGATGCCGTGATTTACGGCAAGGAAATCGACAGACAGTACAAAGAACTTTCAGAAAAATATCCCGAAGGTATTCCCGAGGATATTGCAGAAAACTTTTACGATTCCATAGACAGCCAAAAACTCAACGAGCCCAACACAGCACTGGTGGAAAAAATCAACAATTTCTTTGAAGAAGCCCTTAAGTAAACAGCAACCCCCGACCCTTGATGGTCGGGGGTGTTTTGTTATTTATCCTCTGGGTTTTCCAACCTTTGAATCAGAAGGCAGAAGCCCTGCGGTACCCACTGCAGCAAAAGAAAACAGCATTGCCAGACACATAACTAAAGAAATAAGACGTTTACGCATAGTATAGCCCCCTCCATATCATATCTTATAAAATAATTATACGAACAGAAAAACAAAAGTCAATACAACACAAACCCTTCAAAACGGCAAAAGACAGCGAAGCAGATGCTGCGCTGTCTTTTTAACTATTATATCCAATGCTCGGTATTGACTGTTTATTTTTTGAAGAAAGCAACCGCAATTGCACCGGGACCAATGTGGGTACCGATGATACTGCCGATAAGTGCAACAGGCAGAGTCTCCCTGTATTCCTTCCACAAATCAGCGCTGTCCTCAATATACTTATTCAGAAGGTCGGCATTAAGCCCTGAGTAACCCAGAAGCAGAGGTCTCTCAAAATCAACACCGCCTGCGTTTTCAATCTCTTTTACAAGCAGGTTGTTACCCTGACGGGAGCCACGGGCTTTGCCCAGCATATTAACTTCACCACTTTGAACATTCACAACAGGCTTGAGTGAAAGCATCTCACCGGCAAAGGCAACCGTCTTTGAGATTCTGCCGCCTTTTTTCAGGTATTCAAGGGTATTGAGCAGTGCAATCAGACGGATATCCTCACGCTCTTTTGTAAGAACATCTGCAATCTCCTTTGCACTTTTGCCTTCTTCCATAAGCTCCACTGCACGCTGTGCAAGGATTCCCTCACCGATTGCAACGGAAAGGCTGTCTACAACGTAGATGTTGCCGCCTACCTCGTCACGGGCAATACAGGCACTCTGATATGTGCCTGAAAGTTTTGAGGAAAGTGTGATTACTACCACATCCTCACCCTTTGCCAGCGCCGCTCTGTAAGCCTCTTCAAAGGCTAAAGGCATAATCTGGCTTGTGGTGGGAAGCTCATCACTCTCTATAAGTTTTTCGTAAAAACCGTGTTTTGTAATTGTAACGCCATCCATATACTCTGTGTCGCCAAAACGCACAGTCATAGGCAGAACAGTAATCTTATCAGCTATAGACTCCACATAGTCGGTAGCAGAGTCCACAATGATTCTTACGTTACTCTTCGTATCTGACATCTATATCACCCATACTTAGTTATTTGCAAAAAGCCTGCAGGATTATTCAGGCAAACCTTTTTTGCACACTTCTCTCAGATTTGTGGAGATAAGGTCCAGAACAGCATAAAATTTCTCTATATCCAGTTCACTAATTCCTACGTGCTCAACAGCAGATGTGGCACGTCTTGCCACATACTCTGCAATTTCTCTGCCTCTGTCTGTAAGCACAATTGCAGCACGGTACAGATTATCACCTGCAGTTTCGCGGACAATAAGACCTTTCTGCTCCATCTCTGCCACTGCGCGGGAGACCGCCGCCTTGTCTTTCATACACATTTCACTGAGCTGTGAAACTGTGAGTCCTTTCTCAAATCTTCTCAACGCAGCAAGATACTGTGCGTGAGAACCTCTGAGGCCGTGTTTTTCCATTTCATCAGCCTCAATCTTCTGAATACAACGGTAGATACCTGAAATTGAGGAAGAAAAATGCTCGTAACGGTGTACCATATTGAAACCCCTTTCTGAGAGTCTTCTGATTTTTATAGCAGTTGTTGACTTTGCAACTTCTACAAGTATACACCTAAGTTGTTGATTTGTCAACTTCTTCTGCATCATTCCATAAAAACAGGCAAAAAAAGGCGGAAAGCTTATTTTGCCTTCCGCCTGATTATTAAGTGGTATTGAAAACCCATCAATCCTTGCCGATACGTTTTCTTATGTCCTTTATGTAGCCCTCTGCCTGTGCGCTGTATTTCTCTGAAAAAGCACAGAAATTTGAAAAGTGCTCGCAGTTATTACGCACAAAATGGTAGCCGCCTTCACCCAACATAGAGCGGGCAGTATCTACAATTTTCTGTGGAGGGTTAAGGATTTTACGCTCCCCGCGGGAATAAACACGCACCTCAAGAAGTCCCCCTTGCAGAAACTCTGCCAGAGATGACTCGTGAACAATGTTGTTTTCGCTGTGCATCATATCGGCTGTGGGGTCTCCCTCGCCAAAGTGAATCACGCTGTCGCCTGTGTATATTCCGTGATGGTAGTATGCCTTTCTGCTGACTCTCAGCTGAGCACCCTTATATGGCTCTGCATACTCCCACTTTTCCTCAAAATCCCTCACTGACTTACGCTTTAGCATCTATACAACCCTGAATTACTTGTGCAATCTCACCTACTGTTACACAGGCAGAAGCCTCTGCTACAGGAAGTTCAATGCCGAATTCCTCTTCGATTGCAATAACCAGCATAAGCATAGAAATGCTGTTGAGGCATACATCCTCCACAAGTCTGCTGTCCGCGTTAATCTCGTCAAAATTTATATTTGCAGTACCTGCCATAATGGCTTCGGTAAGTTTCTTCAGTCTTTCAATAATCATTTTTCCACCTGATTTCTGATGATTTTCATTGCGCCGTTTCTGGGGAAGTCCTCTGTTCTCAGCACAACCTTTGCAACCCTCATAAATGTGGGCACAGAAGCATTGAATTTATCCACAGCACCCTGAATCAAAGCCTGAGGATCCTCACACTTCATAGCCTCAAGAGCCTTCATTGCAGGGAACACCTGCACAGCAATGATAGCCTTGCCTGCTGCGTTTGTGTCCTCATAAGCCACACAAGCCTGAATGAAGGGCAGTTCGCAGAGTCTGTCCTCAATAGCCTCGGGAGAAACGTTTTCACCGTTGTCAAGAATAATGACGTTCTTGGTTCTGCCTACAATGTAAAGGTTGCCGTCTTTATCAAACTCAACCAGGTCACCTGTTCTGAACCAGCCATCACAGAAAGCCTCAGCGTTTGCCTCGGGGTTGTTGTAATAGCCAAGCATAATGTTCTCGCCCTTGAGCCACAACTCACCGTCTACAACCTTTGCCTCCTGATAGCCGTAAAGCTGACCCACACTGCCGTGAGTATTCCAGGGGTCTACGTTACCTGAAACCAGGTTTGAGGATTCTGTGAGACCGTAGCCGGGATGAAGTGCTACGTCAAACTGTGAGAGTCTGTCTACAAGCTTCTGGGGTACTGCTGCAGCACCGCAGATGATAACCTCAAGCTGACCGCCTACTGCCTCTTTGCCTCTCTGTGCCATAATGCTCCAGATAAGTTCTGCAAGACCGGGCACAAGTATAAGATATGTGGGCTTTGCAACAGGTAAATCCTTGAATATGTTCTTCATATCCTCACACATAAACAGGTAACTTCCTGTATAGAAAGCAGCCAGACCTGAACGGATAAGACCGAAAACATGTGTGAAGGGAATGATTGCATAGTAACGGGCACCGAAGCCGTTGCGAGTGCCGTAAGCAGAGCTTACAGTACCTCTCATAATATTACCGTGAGAAAGAAGTACACCCTTGGACTTGCCTGTGGTACCGCCTGTGAAGATGATTGTTGCAGGAGTATCGGGGGTTATGTCTGCACACATGGGAGCCTTCTCTGTACCCATTGCCTCATCCTGAGAGAAAATGGGAAGTTCAGCCCCTACAGGCTTGAAAGCTTCACCGAATACTCTGCTGTGAACAAGAAGTTTTACATCAAAGCCCTTGCAAAGGAAGGGAACATTTGTAACAGGAGTCTGCATAGGCACAAGCACTGCCACACAGCCCATAGTAACAACAGCCATATACATACGCATAAAGTCATACTCGTTCTTCAGCATAATACCCACATGGTCGCCTTTTTTAATGCCCTGGGATGCAAGGAAACCTCTTGTCAGAGCAATTTCCTCGTAAAATTCTTTGTTTGTAACGGTTTTATCTCCGCTTGTAATAGACTCAATATCACCATAGGTGTTGAGCATATGCTCCAGCAGTGCATCGATTGTTCTTATTTCCACGCACTTTGAGAGTTCTTCTTTTGACATTTTGTCAGTATAATAACTGCTATACATTTCCTTACCTGCTTTCTGAGATAAATATATTAAGTGAAAAATCACTTGTTTACTGTTTCTTTATTACTTTCTTCAATGGCAGAGGCTCGGCTCACCATAAACTTAGCTCTGAAATCCTCTACACCTTTTCTCTGTTTCGGAGTCATAGAAGCAAACAGCTTTTCTTTGAGGGAGCACACAGAGTCGTAAAGAGCATCTGTTGCATTTGAGATTTCTGCTGCTGTGGCAGGTGTACTGAAGTATCCGCTCATATCCACACTTTCTCCTACAAGCACCTGCACATGACCGAAGGGTTTGTAATCACCTGATATGTAAACAGGAACTACCTGAGCCCCTGTCTGAGAAGATATAAGAGAAACCCCGGCTTTGAAAGGAAGCATCTCTTCCTCAAAATTTATCATTCCTTCAGGGAATATTCCAACTCTTTCACCCTGACGGACACGGGCTGCACACTCACGCAGGCAAACCAGATCCATAGTTGTTCTGTCCACGGGAATACAGCCGAGACCTTTGAGGAATCCACCCTTGATGCCTGTCATTACCTCCTTTGCAGCCACAACAGACATCTTGCTTGTGTGCGCCACAAGATAAAGCATAACAGGGTCAAACCAGTAGCAATGGTTGCTGATGATAATCACAGGCTTCTTTGATTTGATAAGCTCTTTTGCCTTCTGACTTTCATAGCGGATTTTCGGCATCCAGACAAGTCTGAAACCGCCTTTGATAAGAAACACTCCAAGGGCTCTTGTAAAATTACGCCAAGCCTTTCCAGACTTTGATTCTTTTTTCATCTTACGCCTCCTCCCTGCTCATACAGGTCACGGAGTGACTTTATCTTATTCTCAAGAAGGAGTGTAAGTTCTTTGATTTTCTCTTCGTCGGGAGTTGCTGTTTCAGACATATCACTCAGGTTGATTCTGTCTCCTACCATAACGCCCACACGCTTCAAAAAGCCGTACTGATGAGTATGATACACGGGAATTATATCAACTCCTGTGCGCAGAGCCATCATCACCACTGAACTTTTGAAAGGAAGAAGTGTGCCGTCTCTGGAGAGTCTTCCCTCGGGGAAAATAAGGATAACACCTTTTTTTCTCAGATGTTCTGTGGCTTCATAGAAGAAGTCCATATCAAAGGAGAATCTGTCTACCTTGATTGAGCCCAGAAGTTTCATAATAAGGGTCATAAGCTTGCTGCTCTCATAAAGAGTCTTGCCCACAATGCACCTTACATATCTGAAAGCAAAAAGGTAGATCATAAGAATAAAATCAAAAAAATGAGTATGGTTTGTAACAATGATTGCAGGACCTTTGAATGCAAAGGTTGATTTTCTGTTTTCTTTGCTTTCGTGGCGGATCTTCGGCAGGAAGAAAAGCCACATTGTCCACAATGACAAAGCCTTGAAAATAATTCTGAATAGTCGTTTCATAGTGTCCACCCGATGTATGTGCAGAGTTCTCTGCACTGTCAGTTTCCGCCCTTTGCTATCTCCTTTGCAAAATCAAGAGGTGTAAACAAGGGGTTTGACTGTTCCATTTTAAGTTCTGTACCAAAGGTACTGTTGATTACCGAGAAGAGTGTGAAGTAACTCATACTCTCTCCGCCCAGGTCATAAATGAAGTGAGCGGTGTCCTCTATCTCAGATATATCTTTTGACAGCACCTGTGCAAAGCAATCTTTTACTGCAGGCAGTATCTCAAGAACACTGCTGTCGTAAATCTGCTCCAGAGTAACGCCTTCGGAAAGTTTAAGTTCCTCACAGGTAATCTGTCCGTTTTCTATAAGTTTTTTAAGGCTTGCACGCTTCACCTTGCCCAGATTCTCAGGAATCTCCTGTGTGGTATAAAGCACCTTTGCAGGTCTCTGGGTAAGAGGCAGGATTTCAACTGCAGAGTATATCTTCTCTGCCAGTTTTGCAAGTTCATAGGAAGATGTGCCCTTGCGTACGGCAAGCACCACCACAGGGCGTACTGTGCCGTTTACATCAAGTCCAACAACACAGAGTGTACCCGTAGCCTTTATATTCATCTGCTGTTCTATCATATCGGGGCTGATGCTTTCTCCGTTTTCACCGATGATAACATCGTCCTGTCTGCCAAGGAGCACCCATCTGCCTTTTTTGTCAACAGTACACATATCTCCTGTGTCAAAAAACCCAAGTCTGTCTCTGGGGTGCTCTCCGTCTTTATCAATGAAAGCACTGCACAGAGTACCACCTTTTACAAGGAGTGTGCCCTCATCTGAAAATTTATACTCCACACAGGGGAAGGGTCTGCCCACTGTGTTTTCATTTCTGAGGTTTGCCTTCATGGAAAGGTCAACAGATGTGATACCCGTCTCTGTCATACCGTAACCGCAGTACAGGGAATAGCCCAGACCGTTCATCATATACACGGTTTCAGCAGGAATGAATCCTCCGCCGCTAATACAGAAGGTAAGGCTATCACCGAAAATCTGATTTCTCACGTCCTTGAACAGAATGTTTCTGGCAACATAAGCGCCGAAACGGGGAAATACAGACTGCAGTGCATTTGATATCTTTATGCCTTTCATAAGTTTCTGCTCTTTGCCCTGTCGCTTTGCTTCTGAAAGGAGCTTCTTCATTGCTGTATTCCACACCAGGGGAATGGCAAAGAAATGAGTTGCCTTGCCCACCTTGCAGGCAAAACGGATTGCCTCCGAATCCATTGAAGGAGGAAAGATAAGAGTTCTGCCAAAAAATCCGAACCACATAAGCGTTGTGGTGAGTCCGAATATATGGTAAAAAGGCAGAAGTGCTATGAGGCGTATCTGCAGTTTTCTGTCGTGCTTTATGGTGGGGTTGCGTTTTACAACCCAGCCTGAAACAAGTATCTGCACACACACAGCACTGCCGTCATAAACCACAAGTTTCGGGGTTCCTGTGGTGCCCGAGCTCATCAGCACAATCTCGTTTGCCCAAAGTCGGAGGCCAAGCGGTC
>JAZQHL010000163.1:0-2303 GCA_045540595.1 Ruminococcus sp. | reverse complement strand
GTCAAGGTTGCTAAAGTTCTTTGTGAACACTTTGGTAGCATTGAGGCTATACTCGCTGCTCAGGTATCTGATTTCCTTGCTATAGAAGGTTTTGGAGAAATTATGGCACAGTGTGCATTCAACTATTTCACTCTTGAAAGCACCCGTGCTCTCATTGAAGAATTCCGCTCTTTAGGAATTGAGATGAAAGGTGAGAAAAAAGAACTCGCTTCTGCTTTGTTTGAAGGTAAGACCTTTGTTCTCACAGGTACTCTTCCTACCTTCAACCGTTCAGATGCTTCAGCGCTTATCGAGCAAAACGGCGGTAAGGTTTCATCTTCCGTGTCAAAGAAAACATCATATGTTCTTGCCGGTGAAGATGCAGGCAGTAAACTTACCAAAGCACAGACTCTTGGTGTTACTGTAATTTCAGAAGAACAACTGCTTTCGATGATAGAAAACCAGGAGCTTATATAGGAGAATAATTATGAGCGAAAAAAGATTTGAAAGAGTTTACAAACAAGATATGGGTTCTACCGAAATCTGGGTAGATAAAGAAACAGGTGTTAATTACCTCTACCATTCATCAGGTTATTCAGGAGGACTCACTGTTTTGCTTGATAGTTTCGGAAAACCTGTTGTTACCCCTGTCCCTAAGGATTAATTTAATACTTTATTCAAGCCTGAGGTTTATTACACCTCAGGTTTTTCTTTTTGGACAACTTGTAATAAATACGGACTTGCTTTCATATAGGTTAGTGAAAGGAAGATGAAAATGAACGAAATTCTCAACACATCTGTTCAGTGGGCATTGAAGGTATTACCTTCATATCTAAGAATAAAATTATCTAAAGCAATAATATCCTTTCAACACAGCGTCCAGGATATAGTGCTTCGATGTGAACGACCGGTATGTGTTTATGCAGGCAAAAAAACGATGTATCTTACAAAAAACGATTGCTTGACAGAATCCTTGGGTTCACAGGAGCTTGTAATTGTATCACAACAAGAGGTATTGGAATGTTTTAATAATGTCTGCGGTTATTCTGTGTATTCCCATCTTAACGAAATCAAAGAAGGTTATATTACAATAAAAGGCGGACATAGAGTTGGAATAACAGGTACAGCAGTTATTTCCTCAGGGTCTATACATAACGTAAGAGATATTTCCACAGTTTCAATCCGAATCTCAAGACAGGTAAAGAACTGTGCAGTAAACCTTACACAAGAATACATAAGGAACAGGGGAGGTTTGCTTATCTGCGGCTCACCTTGCAGCGGTAAGACAACTCTTATCAGAGATATGTCGCGACTTTTGTCAACTGTTTATTCAAGCCGTACAGCACTTATAGATACAAGAGGTGAAATAGCCTCTGTATGTCAGGGAGTTCCACAAAACGATATAGGCTTTTGTGATGTGTTTGATAATTATCCTCGTATTGAGGCAATCACTCAGGCTGTCCGTTCATTGTCACCACAGCTTATAATCTGTGATGAAATAGGCAGTGCTCAGGATAAGGATGCAATAATGCAAGGCGTTAACAGCGGTGTAAGATTTATTGCAACAATACACGCACATAACAAAGAAGATTTGCTTTCAAGACCATTTGTTGGTGACATACTAAGCACAGGTGCTTTTCAGAATATAGTCTTTCTCAGTGGCAGAGACAATCCCTGTGTTATCAAAGAAAAATATAAAGCCGAGGAACTTAACTGTGTTTAAGTTATTGCTTTGTATATTTTTAGTTTTAGTCACCACAATGCTTGGTGTCATCAGTGCTCACAAACTTTCCGTCCGTCGAAAAACTCTGGAATCAATAGTAAATTCCGTTATTAAAATGAAAAGTATGATTAATTTCAGCACTTATGAAATAGATCGTGTTATCTGCGAATGCTTTTCTGATATAGATGGCTTTGAAATGTTTTCTCAATCCATGGGGGATTACGATGATTTTGTCTCGTGTTGGAATAATCGAGTCAACAGTCTGCCTGATGAGCTTTGCCTCGATTCTGAAGATAAAGAACTACTCAGGAAATTTGCAGAAAATCTGGGCATCACAGATTTGCAGGGTCAGACAGATAACTGTGTACTATATTGTGAATTGTTCAAAGACAGACTTGAAAGTGCTAAAGAAAAAGAAAAATCATCAGGCAGGCTATATAAAATAATGGGTTTTTCCCTTGGCTGTGTTATAACTCTGATGATTGTATGAGGTGCGTATGGACGTTGATATGATTTTTAAGATAGCGGCTGTTGGTATTATTGTAGCGGTGCTTAATCAATTGCTCATCAGAAGTGGCAGAGAAGACCAGGCATTGCTTAC
>JAZQHL010000162.1:0-5750 GCA_045540595.1 Ruminococcus sp. | reverse complement strand
TGTTACGAGAACGCCGCCTTCTGTGAAGTCGAAGCCTTCCTCAACACCCTCAGTTGCGTTGAACTTAACCTGACCTGCGAGGTCTGTGTTGTAAACAACGGATGTGATGTCTCTGAGTACAGGGAACATCTCTCTTGCTGTACCAGCTACGAGCTCGAGCTTTGTAGCATCGAAGTATGTTGTAGCCTGAACGTTCTCGATAGCAGCGGGAGTTGTGAGTGTGTATGTGTAAACGATCTCATCGCCTACTGCAACGCCCTCAACCTTAACGCCGTTGCCTGTTACAGGAACGTCAGGAGCAGCTGTTGTACCCTCAACAGGAGCTGTTGTTACATCATCAGCAGGAGCTGTTGTTACATCATCAGCAGGAGCTGTTGTTGCATCATCAGCAGGAGCTGTTGTTACATCATCAGCAGGAGCTGTTGTGGGATCTACAACGATGTAGTCATAGGACTCTGTTGTCCACTTGCCCTCTGAATCCTGCTCAACACAGTAGTAACCCTTGCCGTTAACGGGGGGCTCAACGTTTACTGTCTGAGCCTGACCCTCGCCAGCGTTGAATACAACGCCAGTTGCGATAGCAGGAACAGTGATGGAGTAGATATCCTCGCCGAACTCGTTTGTCTCAACGAATGTCATAGCAGTACCGGGCCAGCCAGCGTCAAGAGCGCCGTTTGAATCCCAAGCGTGAGCATTAACTGCAGCCCAACCCTTGTTGTTTGTGAAGTAGATTGTGATTGTGTCACCAACAACGGGAGCATCTGTTACATCATCAGCAGGAGCTGTTGTTGCATCATCAGCAGGAGCTGTTGTGGGATCTACAGGTGTATCAGAACCTGCAGTAACTGCGATCTCTACGTTACCGCCATTGAATGTGAGAGTAACTGTAGAACCATCAGCTGCAACTTCGATCACACCGTTATCGCCCATGCCGTTTGCAGGACCGAACTCAGTGTAAGCATCGCCCCAGGTTGTACCTCTAATTACCTTGTACTCGTAAGTACCAGCAGCAACATTAGTGTAAACTTTCTCGTAAACACCCTTGTCTGCATTCCAGGTCATCTGATTGTTTGTGTCTGCGGGATCCCAATCGGAGCCACAGAGTGTACCACTACCAGCAACAATGTATGTTTCGCCTTCAGTAAGAGCAGAAGTAGAAACAATAGCAACTGTTGCCATTGCCATAACCAGCATTGCAACAAGAACAAGGCTGATTATCTTCTTTGTTTTGGACATAATAGTTCCTCCTTTTAAAATTATGCTTTTTAGGCACTACCATTATAATGCATATAATGCAAAAAATCAAGTATTTTATCACCAAAAACTAAGGGCTCTTTTTGTTGGTTTTTACTAACAATGGTTAATATTTGCTATTTATCCCATTAAAGTTATCATTTCTTGCAGTGACAATACGGGCAATCTTATCCTGTTTTTTGCTTTCTATGCCAAAAAGTTACAAAAATCCGTCTATCACGGCAGACAAATGTTACACAATTGTGATTATTCATAGGGCTTAAAGGCTTACTTTACAGTTGCTTTTTCCTTTTTCTCTGCCATTTTCTCTTCTTTTTCACGTTTTTTCTCCGCAAGACGCTCACGTCTTTGCTTTGACTTGTCATACTGACCCTCAAAATCCACAATCACAGTCTCGGGAGGTAGCTCCAGAAGTTCGGGATTTGCAAGGTACTCACGGAATTTTCTGAACGCCTGGGCAAAGTACACACCTGTGGCGATTCTTTCGTCCATAACAAGTCCGATGGGAATACATCTCTCAAGTACAATCTCACCGTTCTTTTTCTTGGGAACTTCACGGAGATTTCCCATAGTAAGTCCCACGCTTGTGGTGCCGAACTCATATACATGGTGATAGATATGGTTTGTCCGGATACTTGCAAGGTTAGAAATAAGCAGAGATTCATGGAAGGGGCTTACATCTATAATAGACTTGGGCAGAAGTCCGTATCTGTCCATAAATTTGAAAAGTTTTACGCCCACAGTGAGAAGTCCGGGAATGCTCAGAAGTGTGTTGATAATCTTATCTGTGCCGTTTTCACCCTCTGCCTGACGGTTGCTCTCTACAAACTCGTCAATTTTCCTCTGAACATCAAGGCTTGTATTCTCCAGATCAAAGTACATCTTTGACATAGTCTCGTTGTTGATGTCTCCTGCTTTGAGCACAACCATTCCCACTGCAATCTCTGTACGTGAATAGATTTTCTTATTCACAACAAAGCGGTTCAGATGGGGAAATTCACAAAGAGTACGCAGATATGCCGCAATGAAAAGACCTATATGGCTCAGATATACGCCCTCTTTTTTCTTTTTATTAAGATATGTACGGATAGGCTCCAGAGGAATATCCAGAGTTATCATATTCATAGCATCGTAGCGTTTATCCATAATATGTGCCGCAACTCTGTACATAGGAAAAACGTTCTTTGTCTTTTTTCCGTCCGCTCTCATATTTCCACCTCATTAAAACACGCCAAAGGCATTTGTTAACAATATATTAATAATATAGCATATAAGCAAAAAAATCAATATGCGACAAATTTTTCTCAGTTTTCACAAAAAATAAAGGATCTCTGCAAAACAGAAATCCTTTTATAGTATATATATGTATACAGCCGACCATCAACCCTCAACTGACTCTGACTGAACCTTTGAATAAACACAACCGCAGAAATTCTGACGGTAGAGGTTATACTCACGGCTGAGTTCGATAGAACGCTTATATCCGTTTTTCTTTTTGAAATCTGTGCATAGATATGCAACTGAGTATTTATCAGCCAGTTCTTCACCGATTTCATTGATTGCTTCAGCACTTTTAAGCGGACTGAGAGTAAGGGTTGTGGCAAAAAAATCAGCCCCCTGCTCCTTTGCAAGCCGAGCACACTCCTCAAGTCTGAGGCGGTAGCACCTGAGGCAACGTTCTCCCCGCTCGGGACATTTCTCAAGACCCTTTGCCATCCGGTAGAAAACCTGCGGGTCATACTCCCCCTCAGTTAAAGTCACAGGATACTTCTGAGGAAGTTCCCTGATAAGCCTTCTCTGTTCAGACAGACGGAGGTTGTATTCTTCTTCTGAAGAAATATTCGGGTTGTAATAAAATACATTTATATGAAAATAGTCGGACAAATACTCCAGAGCATAGCTTGAACAGGGTGCACAGCAACTGTGAAGCATCAGAGCAGGCACCTGTCCCTTACGGGCAAAATCCTCTATAAGCAAATCCAGTTCTTTCTGATAGTTTCTTTTCATATTCTCTCACACATATATATTTATAATGTAATAATAGTCTGCATCAACTCTTCTGCAGTACCGACCATAAGCCTTGCACCGGACTCCACAAGCTGTTCTTTACTTCTGAAGCCCCACAGCACACACACAAGGTCAACCCCTGCATTTTCTGCAGTTTTAACGTCAACCTCACTGTCACCTACATATACACAGTCTTCCTTTGTATATCCCAGTTCATCAATCATTTTCAGAAGTCCCTGAGGAGAGGGCTTTCTTTCAATCCCCTCCTGCTGACCCCAGAAAACTCTGAACTTATGCTCAGGGAAGCATTTACTGAGGATTCCGCCTACAAATTCGTGGGCTTTGTTGGTAAGCACTGCAGTATCAATGCCTTTTTCAGCAAGCTGAGAAAGAAGCAGTGCCACACCTTCGTATGCACAGGTTTTGTCGTTGCAATGAGCCTTGTACTCCCTGTCAAAATCCCCACGGACCTTCAGATAAAGTTCATCATTGCCGCCCTGTGCCTTCATAGAGCGACGAATAAGACTCTCCATTCCGTTGCCTACAAAAGAGTAATATTCCTGCAGGGTGTTTTCGGGCAGGTTATTCTTTCTGAGAGCTGTATCCGCACAATCTGCCAGGTCATATATGGAATCAACCAATGTTCCGTCCAGGTCAAAGACCACAAGTTTTTTCAAGAATTATTCCTCCAAAGAATATTAAAATGCAAATCAGAAACCTTTCTCCTGCTCAAGCAGAATTGCACGGCAGGGAGCCGCCTCGGACTCTGAAAGTTTGATGGGAAAAGCACATAGAGTGTACTCTCCGTCCCTGATTCCTTTAAGGTCCAGTCCTTCAAGAATAGCCACGCCTTTGCGGGCTAACTCCAGGTGAACACGCATTTCGTCAAAAGCAGTGGAGACACTCACACCGTCTGTGCCTACAAGCACGATTCCGCTGTCTGCAATAACCACCGCCGCACTCTGAGAAATGAAGGCTTCGCCATCACCGTGAAGAAGCAGACGCTTTTTGCAGTAAGGCAGGAGTTTTTCCATATCCTCACCTGTGAGAATTCCCTTGATGGTAACCACAGTGCACTTGCCGTAAAATGTGGAAAGCCTCATATCCCCTATCTTTTCACCGTCAGGGTCAAAGTGAAAAGGAGCATCAATATGTGTGCCTGTGTGACTGCACATACTAAACTCAGACAGATTATAATCATCTCCCGATTCAATCTGATTTATGTATGTATGAGCAGGCGCAGGGTCACCCTCATAAACCTTAGCGGTCATAATATCACTTGTAATATCATACAGAAGCATTGTTAAATCCCCCTTTTCTACACATTATAACAGAAAAATCAAAAACAGCAAGGTTTTATGCAATTTCTGCCATAAAACGCAAAAAAGAGGCTGACCCCGAAAGGTCAGCCTCATACTGATTATTCAGTTAAGTTTGCTATACGAGAATCCTATCCTTGAACTTTATGCTCAGGGATATGTGATTGAAAGCTTGTTGGTTGCTGTATCGAAAGCGAATACATACTCGCCTGCAGCAGCTGTCTTCATCTTGCAGTCGCCTGCGTTCTTGAAGGTCCAGCCTTCGATAGACTCTGTGATGGAGCCATCGTTACCAAGCCATGCACCGGACTCAACAATCTTGAACATATACTCAGTATTAGCCTTAAGAGTTATTGTGAGCGTGCAAACAGTGTCACCTGCTGCTGCAAACTTGAACTCGTTAGCAACTGTGCTCCAGCTGTTCATTGTACCAGCCAGATATACATCTGATGAAAGTGCATCAAGTGCAGGAACATCATCAAGAGAATCGTACCACTTGCCGCCCTTGATGTCAAAGTACTTACCTGCCTCAAAATTAAGGTTTTCAGTCTGTGAGCCCTTATTGTTGTTATTGAAAATAAGTTTTGTGTAAGCAGTATCGAAGGAGATTTCGTATACATCAAAACCGTTAACCTTCTCGCCTGTCTTTGTCATCACTGTGCCGGGCCAAGGCATCTCATCGCCGTTTACCCAAGCATAAGCAGCAACTGTATCCCACTTAGCAGAGTTGATAGCATAAACCTTGTTTGCTTCAGGCTCAGTCTCTTCGGGAGCTGTTGTCTCGGGAGCAACTGTTGTCTCGGGAGCTGCTGTTGTCTCAGGAGCTGCTGTTGTCTCAGGAGCTGCTGTTGTCTCGGGAGCATCTGTTGTTTCAGGAGCTGCTGTTGTCTCGGGAGCTGCTGTTGTCTCAGGAGCTGCTGTTGTGTCGTCTCCAACAACAACATCATAAGTATCTACTGTCCACTTGCCGTCTACTTCATCAACAAGATAGAAGCCAATGTTGTTTGCAATATTCTCAGAAATATCTACTGTCTGAGCCTTGCCCTCACCACCATTGAAGATGATGTAGTCAATATCGCTGTAAACCTGAGCAGAATAAACATCCTGATTAAATTCATTGATGAATTCATACTTCATTTCTGCACCGGGCCATGAAGGTGAACCGCTGGA
>JAZQHL010000161.1:0-7689 GCA_045540595.1 Ruminococcus sp. | reverse complement strand
ATCATACAGAGTAGCCTTAAGACCTACAACAGGATATCCTGCCAGGGGGCCCTTCTGGATTGCTTCGCGTAAGCCCTTCTCAACTGCAGGGAAGAAGTTCTTGGGAACAGAGCCGCCAACAACTCTCTCTGCAAACTCAAGGTCTGCGCAATCACAAGGCTCGAACTCAATCCATACGTCACCGAACTGACCGGAGCCGCGAGACTGTTTCTTATGTCTGCCCTGAACCTGAACCTTCTTGCGGATAGTCTCACGGTAAGCAACCTTGGGCTTTCTGAGGACAACCTCTACGTTGAATTTGGTCTTGAGCTTACATACTACGATATCAAGGTGCTGTTCACCCTTACCGGAAAGAACCATTTCCTTGGTTTCCTTGTCAGACTTGAAGCCCAGAGAAGGATCTTCTTCAATAAGTCTTGCAATACCCTGAGCAACCTTATCTTCTTCACCGCTCTTCTTGGGGAAGATAGCCATTGAGAAGGAAGGCTTGTTATACTGGGGACCTGCAAGGGTTACAATGCGCTTGGGTGAGCAGAGTGTGTCACCTGTTGCAGCGCCTGAAAGTTTGGGAATAGCACCGATGTCACCTGCACCCACGTAGGGAACGTCCATCTGCTTTTTACCGCGTACAAGGAATACCTTGGAGATTCTTTCGCTTTCGCCTGTGCGAGCATTTACAAGAGGAGTCTCTGTGGAGATTTTGCCTGAGATAACCTTGAAATAAGAAAGCTTGCCAACAAAGGGGTCAGCAACAGTCTTGAAGATTGTAGCGCAGGCAGGAGCAGACTCGTCAACTGCGATTTCAACGTCGTTGCCGTCTTCGTCCTTACCAACTTCCTTGCCGATAACAGATGCAGGGGGTGTATACTTCACAATAGCATCAAGGAGCACGTCCATACCTGCCTGAGTGATAGCCTCAACGCAGAATACAGGTGCAATGTCACCTGAAAGAACAGCATTTCTGATACCTGTGTTCATCTCTTCTACAGTGAAGTCCTCACCGCCGAAGAATTTATCCATAAGCTCCTCGGAAGTCTCTGCTACAGCTTCCTTGATAGCGTTTGTGTACTCTTCAAGTTTTGAGAAGGCAGGCATAGGAATCTCAGTTGCCTTTGCGCCTGAGTATGTATATGCCTTCTGATTTGCAAGGTCAACATAAGCAGTAGCCTTGCCGCCTTCAACAACAGGAACAAATACGGGACATACGTTGTAGCCGTATCTTTCCTTCAGTTCGTCAACCAGTGCGTAGTAGTCTACGTTGGGGTCACACATACCATTGATAACGAAGAATCTGGGGCGCTTGCCTCTTCTTGCGAATTTGAAACCACGCTCTGTACCAACGTTGATACCGCCCTTTGCAGAAACAACGATTGCTACTGAATCTGCTGCACGAATTGACTCAACGCAGCCTGCCATATAGTCATAAAGGCCGGGAGCATCAAGAATATTTATCTTGGAATCCTTCCACTCTACAGGAGCAACTGCAAGAGCAACAGAAACCTTTCTTTTAATTTCTTCAGGGTCAAAGTCGGTAACAGTATTACCGTCGTTAGTCTTACCCATACGGTCGATAACTCCGGTCATAAACAGCATTGCTTCTGTAAGAGTTGTCTTACCTGCACCGCTATGACCGGTAAGCGCAATGTTATAAATTTTGTCTGCTGTGTACTGTTTCATAAATGATTCTCCTTTCGTGCCTGCATAGGGCAACGATTATATATTACTTGTAAGCGAATAGCAATTTATACAAAAAAATCTAAATACTTAAAGTAACTAATAACAATTATAACAAAGAGTATGATTGAACACAACAAAAAATTACCTGTCTGTTACAATTTTGACTTCTTGCTCAATGCAAAAGCTCTCAACTTGTGCATTTTGCACAATAGTTTTTCTCATTTTTCGAACTTATTGCCCTATGACAACAAGAAAAAGCATAAAAAAAGCTCCCTCTCAGAGGGAATACTCCCTCACAGTGTGAGGGAGATGTCACGAAGTGACAGAGGGAGACAGGCTCAGTTAAGAGCTGTCAGCCATAAGGCTGACTGAGGGAGTAGGCTCAGTTAAGAGCCGGATTCTGGCATAGCCGAAAGGCTGAGGGAGTTGAAGCAATCCTTTTCTTTGACTCCCTTCGTCTGTACTTAGCACGGCCACCTCCCTCATAGAGGAAGGCGATTTTAAATAGAAACCTAAATCAATCAAAAATTCCTGTGGAAAGGTACCTCTCCCCTGTATCCGGCAGAAGCACCACAATGCGTTTACCTTTGTTTTCTTCTCGCTGTGCAAGCAGTGCACCTGCATAAAGCACCGCACCTGAGGAGATTCCCACAAGGTAGCCTTCACTGTGTGCAAGTTCCTTGCAAGTTCTGAAAGCATCTTCTTCCTTTATATCAAGCACTTCATCAATAATCTCTGTGTCAAGGATTTCGGGAATGAAGTTTGCGCCGATTCCCTGCAGACCGTGAGGTGCCGCCTCTCCACCTGTGAGCAAAGGAGAATTAAAAGGCTCAACCGCCACAATTTTTACATTTGGATTCTTGCTTTTAAGATATTTTGCAACACCCGTCAGGGTACCGCCTGTGCCCACACCTGCAACAAAAATATCCACTTCTCCGTCAGTGTCCCGCCAGATTTCTGCACCTGTGGTTTCAATGTGCGCCCTGGGGTTTGCTGGGTTTGTGAACTGAGAAGGCATAAAACTGCCCTCAAACTGTGAGAGAAGTTCCTGTGCTTTCTCAATGGCACCGCTCATACCCTTGCTTCCTTCGGTAAGCACAATCTCTGCACCGTAGGCTTTCAGCAGGTTTCTTCTTTCCACGCTCATGGTATCAGGCATTGTGAGTATTACCTTGTAGCCTTTTGAGGCTGCAACCGCCGCAAGACCGATTCCTGTGTTGCCCGAGGTAGGCTCGATGATAACGGAGCCTTCTTTGAGAAGTCCCTGTCTTTGTGCATCTTCAATCATATAAAGTGCCGCTCTGTCCTTGACACTTCCTGCAGGGTTGAAGTACTCAAGTTTTGCCACCACCTGAGCCTGTGCATTCTTATCCTTCATAAATCTTTCAAGCTTCACAAGAGGTGTGGAGCCGATAAGTTCTGTGATATCATTATGGATTTTCATATACATTCTCCTTTATAAAGAGTATAGAACAAAAGTCAGTAAAAAAATTATACACTCACAGAAATAGCCTGTCAAGAAAACAAGGGGTCTGTTACTAATATACTCAGAAAGTCTGAAAAATACCCACTGTACATTTTAAGAAGATATGTTATAATGCAGATATAGAGGAAATTTGTCCCCTTAAGGAGGATACCCATGAATAACATCACTGTTCATTCTGAACAATACATAAACATTCTCAAAGAAGAGCTGGTGCCTGCAATGGGCTGTACCGAGCCTATTGCCATAGCATACGCCGCTGCAAAAGCAAAAGAGATTCTTGGCACTCTGCCTGATGAGGTCAGAGTAGAGGTCAGCGGAAATATTCTGAAGAATGTGAAAAGTGTAGTTGTCCCCCACACAGGCGGTCCCAGGGGTATTCCTGCGGCGGCGGCAATAGGAATTGTTGCAGGGGACAGCCACAGGGAACTTGAGGTGCTTTCCGAAATATCAGAAAGCCAGATTGAAGATACAAAAAATTTCCTTGAGAACACTCCCATCAGCGTTCATTATGCAGATACTCCCCACATTTTTGATATTATGATTACCCTCACTAAAGGTGAGGAAAGTGCCTTTGTACGCCTTGCAGAACACCACACAAACACAGTGTGTATCAGAAAAAACGGAGAAACCATCTTTGAAAAAGAGGTTATCCCTCAGGAAAACGGACTCACCGACCACAGTGTGCTCAGCATTGAAGAGATTATTGAATTTGCGCAGAACACCCCCCTTGAGCCCCTTGAAGCTACCCTTGAAAGACAGATTGAGTACAATATGGCAATAGCCAAAGAGGGAATGGATCATAGCTACGGTGCCAACATCGGAAGCACACTGCTTTCTCACGGAAAACCCGATATCTATCAGAAGATGAGAGCCTACGCCGCTGCAGGGTCTGATGCCAGAATGAACGGTTGTGAAATGCCTGTTATCATCTGCTCGGGCTCAGGCAATCAGGGTATTACAGCCAGTGTACCTGTCATTGTATATGCTCAGGAAAAAGGCTATACCCACCATGAGCTTCTCCGTGCTCTGATAGTTTCAAACCTTGTGACAATCCACCTGAAGGCAGGTATCGGCAGGTTGTCTGCATACTGCGGAGTTGTAAGCGCAGGAGTAGGCTCTGCAGCAGGAGTAGCCTTTCTCAAGGGTGGAAGATACGACACCATTGCCCACACAATCGTGAACGCCCTTGCTATGGATTCGGGCATCATCTGTGACGGTGCAAAAGCAAGCTGTGCCGCAAAGATTGCATCTGCTGTTGACGCAGGAATTCTGGGTCTGTTTATGTACCTTAACGGCAATCAGTTCTACTCCGGTGAGGGTCTGGTTGCAAAGGGTGTGGAAAACACAATCCGCAACATCGGCTCTCTTGCCCGCAACGGTATGGCAGCAACAGACAAGGAGATTATCCGCATTATGCTGGAAAGCTGACGCTGAAAAGCAACAAAAGAATATCACATATAAAAAGAGGTCTTGTCCGCAAAGAACAAGACCTCTTTGTTTTATAAAGGAATCAGTGATTTGTAAACATAACCAGTTTGTCATGGTACTCAAGATTTACCATAGTATCCATCTGGTCACCTGAGAAGATTATGAGTTTTCCGTCAGGCTTCACATAACCCAGCACCATGGAAGGACACATCTCTTCTCTGGGAATTGAAGGGTCGGTAGACTGAAGGTACACAGCACGGATAAACTCTGCCACTGTGCAAGGAGCAGGAAGTTCATTAAAGAATCTGCTTGCCTTCTTGATGTAAACCTCTTTGCCGTCAAAGCCCTCAGAGCCGTCCAGGTCGTAGGTGAGAATATCCGCATAGAAGTCAAACAGTGCCTCTTTCTCACTTATCTGGGTTATCATCTTACTGATATATCTGTTACTGATAACAACGTTGTTTACGTTGTAACTATTGACTACGTCGTGGTGTTTGGGGTCGATAATCTCAACCACCATATCAATACTCATGGGGTCAAAATCAGGGTTTTCTCTCATCTTTCTGTTGATGATATCCTGAACATAGATAAGGTTTGCAAGGGCAGTTGCATCTGTTTCTTCATTGACAGCAGTGTCATCTGAAAGAATAAGCACAGACGTATCCTCTTCGTTGGAATCCACAAAATCCTCGATTGTGGAGCAGATAAGTTCTTTGTCGTAGATTTCTGCCGCAACGGTCTTGGTAACAAAGGGATACTCCTTGTAATAATCCATTTTCTCAAGATTTTCCTTGTTATCGATTACAACAATGCTCAGAATCTCTTCGTCTTCTTTACCCCACTCACTCTCAAATGCCATAAAACCCAGCATAATATCCCTGCACATACTGTTGTGACCAAGGATAACTACGTTTTTCTTCTCTATCCAGTAGTCCCTGTTGATGCTGACCGTGTAGTCAGACTCAGGAACTTCTGATGTTTTATGTATGTTCTTTCGGGAAGTTGCAGAGTAGTATACATAGGAACCGCTTTTATTATCCATAAATGTAAGGGGTATTGCATAGCGGTGATTTTTAAAGTAACCTCTGACAAAATCAACCTCGTCAATCTTCTCGCTTCTTTCGGTGTAGAAGGAAGCACCCTTGTTAGAGAAAAGCTCTCTGTATGCGGTGTTGAGTTCAGGCATAAGTGAAAACTGTGCAAGTATCTGACCCAGAAGCATATTAACTTTAACAGGAACGATGTTGCACCTGCCCTCTACCTGTTTACACTCGATGATTCTGTCTACCAGGTCCCAGGTCCAGTCATCTGTAACTTCAACAATAATCTTCTGACCTTCAAGGGAATCACCCGAAGAAGCAATGTCTGCAACCTGCATCAGAGTTTTCACAGTAAGAGAATTACCCTTGCTGTTATCAATTAAACCGCTCTGATTTTTTAGTGCAAGAGAGTGCATATCATTACCGAGAATGATGATTGCCTTTGCCATATTCAGAGAAATATCCTGAAGCTGTTTTGATGAAAAAACATCACCTTCACGGACAATAACAGTCAGATTATTACGAAGCTTGTGCTTCATTATGGCAAACTTTCTGCTAAGATAAGGCAGATGAGAATATCTCTCACGAAGAGCCTTCATATCCTTTGAGAGTGTGTCTGCAATACGTTCTTCTATCTCCTGCTCAATCTCAGCCTTGTCGCTACCGCAAAGCACCACAATCTTCTGATTTCCTTCATTGTAGAGCATATCGTTGATAATCTCTGATGCCCTTGTGTTCCAGTTAAGAATAACTGTATGACCTGAAATGTGCAGTCTGTTTCTGCCTGCATTAGAATTCTCGATAAAATTGGAAATATAGTTGGTAACGTAACCGATTACTGCACCTGTGAAGGAAATCATTCCAACCACTACCACAAAAAGGCAGAACAAGGTGATTACCACTCCCGATGTGCCGATATCTGCCACCACATAGGAGATACAGCCCGCATCAAGAATCATAGTTATTGTACAGAATGCAGCCTCAACAAAGCCCATCTGCTCTGTGCCCTGAAGTGACAAAGCGCTGATAACAGCTGTTGCCACAAAAAAGAAAAGCACATTGAATGCCAGAATGGCAATGAGCACCATTCTGCCCGGATTCTCAGCCTGCTGAATACTGAGCCACTCTCTGATCTTTTTCATAGAATTCCCCTTTACCGTTTAATCCGACTATAAGTCTTTTACATTATATCACAATTTTCTACAATAATAAAGAAGAAAATTTCTAAATTTTATCACTTTTTACCATTAAAACAAAAGCCGCCCTGTGAATTGCAGGGCGGTAGGGTTTGCTGTCAGGTTGCAGTTAATTGTGATACTTACAAAGAGCATCAGAACTCTTCGTAATCCTCACTGTCTTCATCCAGAAAAGCCTTCAGCACATCGTCGTCTTCAAGTTCGTCTACATCGAAGTCTGATTCTTCGAAGTCGTCTTCATCAATGTCTGAATAATCATATGTTGGTTTGTGGTCTCTGTCGTACTCGGTTTCCAGATTTCTGATGAATTCTCTGATGTCACTGTCGTCTGCCTCTTCTATGCTTTCCACTTCTTTTTCAAAGTAAACAAGCACGCCTCCTTTGTAGAAGGTGTAGCAGCCTTCCCTGTTCATAGCAGGGGTCACATCAGGCATTATCTGCTTCACAGTGAAGCCTTTTTCAAGGTACATTCCGATAATCTGCTCTGTGTTGGGATAACTCTCCACAAAAAGCCGTCCGCCGTCGCGAAGTTCAACCTCGTTGCCGTCGTTAATGTGTACAAGTTTACATACTTTCATAAAACACCATTTCCTTTCACTAACCGTTGTTTATTCTTTCTATCTTGCCGCGGGAGATACATATTAGCACTAAAATGTTTAATTGTCAAGCATTTTGTTTTAATTTACAAATTGTTTACAAACAACTCTTGCAAGCACTTTATTTCAGTGATAGAATAAAATAAAATCATAGGAGGTAGTTTTTTATGAAACCTGAAAAAATGAGAAAACTGGGTATTACCTTTCTTGTAATAGGAATTGCCAGTTACGTATTAGCAATTATATCCTGGATGTCATTTGGAGTT
>JAZQHL010000160.1:0-14586 GCA_045540595.1 Ruminococcus sp. | reverse complement strand
GGATGCGCAGCAAACGTAAACTCTCATATTACCTCTACCTGTGGAGGAAACAGTGAGTGTGCCGTTTGTAACGTTCTTAACATCACCTGTAACAGCGTCAATGTACTTGCCGTTAGGAATATTCTTGAATGTTGCACCGTCTGTAACTGCTACGCAAGCAAGGCTGTCGATACCTTCAGACTTGTTTGTGTAACGACGGATGTAGGACATCTCGCCGCCCTGAACATAAGAACCATCGTGTGTATACTGACCCTTCTGGAGAGCAGGAATAGCACGGCGGATAGCGTTCAGCTTCTGGAGATGCTTGGAAAGTGTGGAGTTCAGAGTATTTGCAACAGTACCTGATGCAGTATACTTAGAGAAATCTGTTGCAGTAACAGAGCCCTCAAGGTGGTCACCAAGGTATGCACGACCTGTATTTGCAAGAGGTGCGTTGGGACCAACATCTATGGGAAGGTCTTTACAGAACTCAATCTCTGTACCATAGTATACGCAAGGAATACCACGGAATGTGAAGATGAGGTTCAGGTTCTCAGCCCAAGCCTGTGTGCCCTGGCTGTAACGTGTTTTCTCCATGCCGTCGGGGCCGTAGTCGTGAGAGTCAACATACATAACGTTCCATGTGGAATCGTTGAAGTACTGGTCCTCAGCATAACCTGCTCTTACAGCATTGTAAGCATTCTCAAAGTTCCAGTGCATAGTAAAGT
This sequence comes from Ruminococcus sp., assembly GCA_045540595.1. GTDB lineage: Bacteria > Bacillota > Clostridia > Oscillospirales > Acutalibacteraceae > Ruminococcoides. Next base: position 13,879 of record JAZQHL010000160.1, on the reverse strand, counting down.
CGATAACGCCTGTACCGTTGGACTTGGAATAATCGGGTGTGTGGTATGTGATACCGTTTAAGAATGCGTTTGTAGATGTGGGAGCACCATTGGGGTTATTATAAGCCTCGTAATGGTTGATGGACTTCTGGATATTAGCTGTGGGGCTTGTTGTATCCCAGTTGCCAATCCAAGCAGAATCAAGCTCTTTCCATGTGAAGAATGCAGGAGAAGAGGAAGGAATGTTGTGGTTCCAGGTCTCACGAACACGTGAGCAAACCTCACCGAAAATGTAGAAGTTCTCAATATTCTGGAACTTGGGGAAGTATGCGCTGTTCAGAGTCCAGCGGTTGATGTGGTTTTCTGTATCAAGACGGCAAGCGTCAACGCCCATATCTACATACTCAAGGTATGTATTTGTGATATACTCTGCAACCTTGTTGTTCTCTGTGTTGATATCAACGCAGTCACCAGCCATGGAGCCCTGCTGCTCAATGGGAGACTCATAGCCCATGCCTGTCTCGCGATGATAATGCTCGTTCTTGTTGAGGTTACTTGAAGGACCGCTTCTGTGTGACTTAAGGCAGTCAAGTCTCAGCTGGAACTGCTCGCCGGGCTGCTCGTTGTCATAGTTGGGGTATGTCTTTGCAAGAATAGAGTCAGGCTTAACCTTCATACAGTCAGCTGTACCCAGATCCTGAATCTTGTCGTACTCCTTTGTGAAGAGAGGCTCAAGCCATGCTTCACCGAAGTTACCTGTATGGTTCCAAACTACGTCCTGAACAATCTTCATATCCTTCTCATGAGCAGCATCAATAAGATCCTGATATGTGAAGTCAGAAGACTCGTATCTGGGGTCAACCTTGCCAAAATCAAATGCATGGTAGCCGTGGTAGTCGTAACCTGAAGCATTCTCTACAACGGGAGTAATCCAGATAGCGGAGAATCCCAGAGCCTTGATGTAATCCAGCTTATCAGCAAGACCCTTGAAATCACCGCGCCATGCGGGGTCAGAATCGGGGTTGTTAGCCTGACCGTCGTCCCAGCAGTGAACGTTGTTACCCTTGTCACCGTCGTAGAAACGGGTTGTGATTACGAAGTAAATGGACTCCTCACGGAAGTCAGAACGGTCTGCAGGAGTGGGGTTGGGAGACTTGCTCCACTTGCCGTCCTTATAGTACCAATCACCGGTCTGACGTGTCAGTTCACCTGAGAGCTGACCCGCAAGGGTGTTGGAACCGTTTGTAAACATAAGATTGATTTTTGTTGAAGAGTCAAAGGTATACTTATACCAGCCGGCGCCTGATGCGCTGTCTGCAGACATCTTTGCACCTGGGTAGGCTACTTCCAGATTCTTGGGAAGAGCATTCCAGTAGTAGATATAAGGAGTACCGCCCTCATAGTAAAAATGGATAGTGATACCTGCTGCACCTGTCTTGGCAACTTCTTTCTCAGCAGCAAATGCTGAGAAAACGCCTACACCAAGGCACATTGCAAGACAAAGTACAAGTGCAACGATAGACTTAATACGCTTCATCAGTATCAATCCTCCTTTCGGCTTTGTAAAAATAGTTTGGTTTGTCTCCGTGATTCTTACGGAGTAAATCAATACATTTTTCAGAGCACCGCTCACCGCTTGGTTAAGCGGTGCCCTATATTTTAAGAATTATGGTAATTACTTAAGGTAAGTAAGATTTGTTTCACCGATTGCACCGTCGATGCCTGTGAAACCTGAGGCACAGCATACATAAACTCTTGCGTTTGCTGTACCGATGCTGGGAACTGTCAGAGTTCCGTTTGTAACGTTCTGAACGTCACCTGTGATAGCATCAATGTACTTGCCGTTGGGGATACCCTTGAAGGTAGCGCCGCCGGAAACTGTTACAAGTGCTAAACTGTCAACACCCTCAGTAGCATCAGTGAAGCGGCGGATATAAGCCATATTACCTGATACATACTTGGAGTCTACAGTGTACTGACCCTTCTGAAGAGCGGGGATAGCACGGCGGACAGCGTTAAGCTTTGTAAGATGCTTTGCAAGTGTGGAGTTCAGGGTCTTTGCAACCTCACCTGATGCAGTGTACTCTGAGAAATCAGATGCAGTAACTGTACCCTCAAGGTAGTCACCGAAGTATGCACGGCCTGTTTCAGCCAGAGGTGCATTGGGACCAACGTCAATAATAACGTTCTTCTGGAATTCGACCTCTCCGCCGTAGTAGAGACAGGGAATTCCGCGGAATGTGAACATAAGAGCCATATTCTCAGCCCAAGCCTGAGTACCGCCTGCATAACGCTTGCTCTGACCGCGGTCGGGAGCATAGTCGTGAGACTCAACGTAAACAACGTTCCATGTGGAGTCGTTGTAGTACTTATCCTCAGCCTTTGCAATGCCGAATGCACCGCCTGCGCTGTCGAAGCACCAGTGCATCTGGAAGTCGATAGCACCCATACCTGAGGACTGTGAGTAGTCAGGTGTGTGGTATGTGATACCATTGAGGAATGCGTTTGTAGATGTGGGCTGGTTATTGATGTTGTCGTACTTTCTGTAGTGATCAAATGTGAGGTTCATGTTCTCATTGATCTGCTCTGCAGTTGCGTTTGCATTTGTGTTCCACTTGGAAAGCAGAGAATCGTCGGGCTCGTCCCATGTATAGAACTGAGCAGACTCACAAGCATGCTCGCGGTACCATACCTGGCTGTAACGGCAGCAGATTTCACCGAACATATAGAAGGAAGGATTGCCTGCGTCCTTGGCAGCGTCGTTGAAAGCATCGTTGTACATAGCATTCAGAGAAAGTCTGGAAATGTGACGTACTGTATCAACACGGAAACCGTCAACGCCCATATCAAGGTACTTGGAGTAAGCCTTGACAAGGTACTCGGCAACAGCAGGATTTTCTGTGTTAAGGTCTACACAGTCACCTGCAATCTGACAATACTTACAGGTCCAGTCGTCCCAGTTAAGGCTCTGGAAATAACCTGTGTGATAGTAGTTGTTGGTGTTGTACTTGGGGTCTGTGGAAACCTTGTTCATGCCGTAGTCCACATCATCGGGATGTGAGCCAGTGGAGTTGTTTGCGCCTGCAGCAGAAGCAGTATTCTTCATCAGGTTAAGACGAGTGTCATACTGAGTCTGGGGCTTGAGTGCCCAATACTCTGCAGCTGTGGAAACGCCGCATGCTTCAAGGAGATAATCTGTAGGAATCATACATTCCTCAATAATTGAAAGGTCTGCAGTTTCGTCCTTCTCAAATACGGGACAGAAGAAGGCTTCACCGAAGTTACCTGTGTGCTGCCATACAACGTCCTGGATAATCTTCATATCCTTGTCGTGAGCAGCCTGAATCAGATCTTCATATGTGAAGTTATCAGATTCGTAACGAACGTCAACAGTAGAGAAGTCCATAGCGTGGTAGCCGTGGTAGTCATAGCCTGATGCGTTGGTTACAACAGGAGTAATCCATACAGCAGAGAAGCCCAGAGCCTTGATATAGTCAAGTTTCTCAGCAAGACCCTTGAAGTCACCTCGCCAAGCGGGGTCAGAGTCGGGGTTGCCTGCCTTTGAGTCGTCCCAACAGTGAACATTGTTACCTGTGTCACCGTCGTAGAAACGGGTTGTGATTACAAAATAGATGGTGTCTTCACGCATATCGGAGCCTGTGTAGTCATCGGGAATGTCGGGGTTTGAGCCGCGCCATTTTCCGTTTTTGTACCACCACTCGCCTGATGTACGTGTAAGCTCGGGAGAGAGCTGACCCTCAAGGGTATCAGTACCATCTGTGAAAATAAAGTTGATTTTTGTGGAATCCTTAAATGTGTATTTGTACCAGTTTCCACCTTCCTGGTCTGCAGCTGCAGTCATCTTTACACCGGGATATGTGGATTCAAGATTCTTGGGCAGTGCATTCCAGTAATAGATATAAGGAACTGTATCCTCACTCTTGAAGTATACAGTAATACCTGCAGTATCAGATGCAGCAGAAACCTCTGCAGTTTCACTGTCAGCAGCAGAAATACCAACGATACCAACTGTTATAACAAGGATGAAAACGAGTACAAAAGCGGTTATTCTCTTGATTTTACTCATTTATATGACCTCCTTACCAGTTTACGTCAATACCTGCAATGTGTTTCTGAATCATTGTTGCGTCCTTGATGGTAATATCATCGTCACCATCAACGTCAGCGTTAGCCTCACCCTGTGCAGAAAGTGCCTCAATCAGAGCAATGTGCTTCTGGATTGCGGTTGCGTCCTTGATGTTTACATCGCTGTCGCAATCGGAGTCACCCTTCGTATTGTCGGGTGTAGGACCGGGGCTGGGAGGTGTTGTGCCGGGATTGGGTGAAAGTGTAACAGACTTGGAAGCTGTTGTACCTGCACTATCCTTAACAGTAACCTCAAGCTTGTAAGTGTCAGCATCTGTAAGCTCGAAAGCATAGGAAGATGCAGAAGAGTAAGCCTTTACAATCTGACCGTTGAGCTTAAACTGATATGTGTAGGGAGCTACACCGCCTGAAGCTGAAGCAGTAGCTGTAATTGTGGAGCCAACCTCTGCATCACCTGTAGTCTTAAGTGTTGCAGTAAGCTCGCCGGGCTTTGAAAGGTCGTTTACGCACTCATATTCATATTCTCTTTCAACTGTAGAGTTGTCAGAGCCCTGAACGGAAACAGTAATGGTATATGTGCCCAGAGTTGTGGGTGTGAATTTGTAGGAATCCTTTGTTGTGTAGTAAGGAACGTTAGCTGTCTTGCCACTGGGGTCAGTAATCTTAACCTTGTAGAAGAGAAGCTTTGTACCTGTGTTACCGCCTGCTGCAGTAATGTCGATTGTTGCCTCTGTACCCTTCTTGAGTTCGTCCTTATCGGCGTTTGTGGGAGTAACATCAACAAGCTGAACAACAGGCTTTGTTTCTGTAGCAGCGTCCTTTACTGTGAAAGAAGCAGTCTCAGCTTTTACGTTGCCTGCCTCGTCCTTAACTTCGTACTTGATTGTGTAAGAGCCTGCAGCTGTGGGAGTCCATGTAACTGTAGAGTCAGCAGAGTAGTCGCTGATTACAGTTGAGCCTGCAGAGAACTTGTAGAGAAGGTCGCCTTCGCCACCGCCTGCAACCATAGAGAGCTTAATCTCTACGCCTGTGTACTGAGGTGAATCAGGGTTTACTGTGAAGCTCTTGATATGGAGCTGGTTGGGATCAAAAATTGACCACTGACCGCTTACGTTGTTGTACATATAGCCTGAGCCGGGATTATTAAGGTCAGCTGTCTGGTTGCCGCCGTTGTTGCTGAAGATAACATTAGCATAAGCCTTGTCATACTCAAGCATCCATACACCGTCACCAATGTTGGTTGCAGTCTTACCGGGCCAGCCGCTGATTTTATCTTCCTCAGAATTCCACATGTAAACACTTACATTGTTCCAGCCTGCCTCGTCCTTGCAGTAAACTGTGAATTTACCTGTGGGATCAGGTGTAGGTGTGGGATCAGGATCGGGTGTGGGAGTAGGTGTGGGTGTGGGATCAGGATCGGGAGTGGGTGTTTCAATAGTTGTCCACTGTCCGGTTGAGTTGTTGTAGCAACTGCCGTTACCCTGATGTGTCATATCACCTGTCTGGTTACCATCACCGCCGCTACCGTTATTGAAGATGATATTTCCCCAATCGCCGGTAACTGTGTAGGACCAGAGATTGCCCTCGCCCTTTGTCATCTTGACACCGGGCCACTGAGCATTCTTGTTGGAGTCGTCAGTCCACATGTAGCAGTAGACTTCGCCCCAGTTTTTGTCGTTCTGGCAATAGACTGTGTCGCCATTTGCTGCAGATACGGAACTGATGCCTGCAACAGTTGCAAGTGACAGTACCATAAGCAGTGTAAGAACCAGTGACATCAGTCGATGCTTTCTTCTTACCATAAAAATTCCTCCTTCATTAGAAGTATATTGTAGTAGCATGCAGGCAATATTACCGCATACTATCAGTCATATTAATTATACAAAATACTATATGGAATATTTTTCTTTTTAAGAATTATTGCATTTTATTAATATACAAGGTTTTTGTTCCTTTTTTATCTAAGATACATAACCTTTTTTTATCCTGACTTTTTAAAGCTTGTTTTTATCAACATTTCTGAAATCCACTGTTTATGGCGGTTTCTAACTGATGATAAATTTTCGCCATTTCTCTTATATGTTTTTATCCCGCACATATCAAAAAACGCTTTAACACGCAAAAACAGGCACAGCACCCGTAAATAGGGCTGTGCCTGTTGTCAAAAATTATGATTTTATATTGTTGGAATTACACTCCGTATTTACCCTTTATTTTTTCCCAGTAAGCCTTGAACGCCTGCTCGTTTTTATTGTCACCGTAATTATAATAAACGGTGTCCTTCAGCACATCAGGAAGATACTGCTGAGGCACATAATGGTCGGGGAAAACGTGGGGATACTGATAAAACTGACCCGGGTTGTTGTTGTCGGCTCCGTCAAAATGCTTGTTCTGAAGAGTCCTGGGAATAGATCCTGCCTTGCCTGCCTCCACATCTGCACAGGCTGCCGCTATGGCATCGTGGGCAGAATTCGACTTAGGCGCAAGACACACAAGTATAACCGCATCAGCAAGGGGCAGTCTTGCCTCGGGAAGTCCCACCGCCTGTGCTATATCCACACAAGCCTTCACAATGGGAATTATCTGAGGATAAGCCAATCCTACATCCTCGCAGGCACAGACCATAAGCCGCCTGCAGGCTGAGGGTAAATCCCCTGCCATAAGAAGCCTTGCAAGATAGTGCAGTGCCGCATCTGCATCAGAGCCTCTCATGCTCTTCTGATAAGCGGAGATAATGTCATAATGCTCGTCACCGTCACGGTCATAGCGGAAAGCACTTTTCTGAGCAAGCTGTCGGGCAAGTTCTTCATTGATGACTCTTACTCCGTCAACTACATCTGCAGTAAGAGCACAAAGTTCCACCGCGTTGAGGGCTTTACGCACATCTCCCCCTGAGGCTGAGCAGATATGCCTTACCGCCTCGTCTGAAATCTCTATATTCTCCTGCTTTTCCTGTGATAGAATCCTCACCGCTCTGCGCACTGCAGGCTCCAGATCCTGAGCCTCAACAGGCTTGAACTCAAAAACCGTACTTCTTGAGAGTATGGCATTGTAAACATAGAAATAGGGATTTTCTGTGGTGGAGGCAATCAGAGTTATGCGTCCGTCCTCAATAAACTCCAGAAGAGTCTGCTGCTGTTTTTTGTTAAAATACTGAATCTCGTCAAGATACAGCAGAATACCGCCAAAACCTGCAAAGGTATCAAGTTCCTGCACAACTGCACGGATATCCGCAGTGGAAGCGGTGGTGCCGTTGAGTTTTTTCAGAGTTTTGTTGGTTTTTCTGGCAATGTAGGTAGCAAGGGTAGTCTTGCCCACTCCGCTTGGGCCGTAAAATATTAAGTTAGGAATTTCGCCGCTTTCAATAATCCGTCGCAGAGGCTTACCCTCTGCAAGCAGATGCTTCTGCCCTACTATATCATCAAGGGAATCGGGACGGATACGGTCAGCAAGAGGTGATGACATATTAACCTCTCCTATCGAAGGCTCCCTCTCTGAGGGAGACGGATTTCGGCAAAGCCGAAAGACTGAGGGAGTTAAATCAAATCTTTCTATTTACTCTCTTCGTCATTTGCTTCGCAAATCTGCCTCCCGCACAAGAGAGGCAACAAAGCCTTCCCCTGATGAAGGGGAAGGCGATTTAACTTATGCATAAAGGGGATACTTGTCGCAGATAGCCTTAACCTCGGCAATGCACTTCTCCTTGTTGCCTTCGAAGTCCTCGATTACCATTGTGATAAGCTCTGCAATCTTCTCCATTTCCTCAACACCGAAGCCACGGGTTGTAACAGCAGCTGTACCAATACGGATACCACTGGTAACAAAGGGACTTCTGGGCTCGTTGGGAACTGTGTTCTTGTTAACAGTGATGTTAACCTCGTCAAGTCTTGCCTCCAGCTCTTTGCCTGTGATGTCACTGTCGCGAAGGTCAAGAAGGAGCAGGTGGTTGTCTGTGCCGCCGCTTACCAGCTTGTGACCGCGAGCAACAAGAGCATCTGCAAGAGCCTTACAGTTTTTAACGATATTCTCACCGTATGCTTTGAAGTCGTCAGACAGAGCCTCACCGAAGCAAACTGCCTTAGCGGCAATGATGTGCTCAAGAGGACCGCCCTGAGAGCCGGGGAAGATAGCCTTGTCGATTGCCTTTGCATACTCTTCCTTACAAAGGATAAGACCGCCTCTGGGACCTCTGAGAGTCTTGTGAGTTGTAGTAGTAACGAAATCACAGTAAGGAACGGGATTGGGGTGAACACCTGCAGCAACAAGACCTGCAATGTGAGCCATATCTACCATGAGATATGCACCAACCTCGTCAGCGATTTCTCTGAACTTAGCAAAATCGATAACTCTGGGATATGCGGAAGCACCTGCAACGATGAGCTTGGGCTTGCACTCCTTTGCAATTTCGAGCACCTTATCGTAGTCGATAACGTGAGTTTCGGGGTCAACGCCGTAGGGTACGAAGTTGTAGATTTTACCTGACATATTAACAGGTGAACCGTGAGTAAGGTGACCGCCTTCTGCAAGGCTCATACCCATAACTGTGTCACCTGCCTCAAGCATTGCAAAGTAAACAGCAAGGTTTGCCTGTGCACCTGAGTGGGGCTGAACGTTAGCATGATCTGCACCGAAAAGTTCACAAGCACGCTTTCTTGCAATTTCCTCCACAACGTCTACACACTGGCAGCCGCCGTAGTAACGCTTGCCGGGATAACCCTCTGCGTATTTATTTGTGAGAACTGTGCCCATTGCAGCCATAACTGCAGGAGAAGCGATGTTCTCAGATGCAATAAGTTCAATGTTTCTGCACTGTCTGCGGTACTCAGCGTCCATAGCTTCTGCTACTTCCTTGTCAAACTGAGCAACCAGTTCAATGTTCTTTGTTACGTCCATAATCTTTGCTCCATTCCTTATATTTCCTGAGTTGTAGCAACTCGTTTTAACAATTTATAAAAATCCTCCAATGTACGCAGTGTTCCTGCCTCATTGCGAAGAGATGCGGCACTGTGAAAGCCTTTGATATACCAGGCAACGTGCTTTCGTGCCTCACGCATACCCACATTCTCACCCTTGTATTCACACAGTGTCTCAATGTGTCTGCGCATAATGTGAAGTCTTTCGGGAAGTGAAGGCTCAGGAAGCAGAATCTCACCTGACATATAGGCGTTAATCTCAGAGAAAATCCAGGGATTTCCCAGAGCACCTCTGCCCACCATCACCAGGTCACAGCCTGTTTCCTCGTACATTCTCACAGCATCTTTTGCAGTGAAGATGTCACCGTTGCCGATAACAGGAATCTTCACAGCCTCTTTCACCTGTCTGATAATATCATAGTCGGCATAAGGCTTGTACATCTGCTCTCTTGTTCTGCCGTGAACTGCCACAGCCGAAGCACCTGCCGCCTCACAGGCACGTGCCACCTCAACCGCGTTGATATGCTCAGAGTCGATGCCCTTGCGTATCTTCACGGTTACAGGCACGTCCACCGCCTTCTTTATGCTCTCTACAATCCGACCGCACAAATCAGGGTCGGTCATCATAGCACAGCCGCAGCCGATGGAATTAACCTTGGGCACGGGACAGCCCATATTTATATCTATAAAATCAGGATTATATCTGAGAGAAAACTCCGCCGCATAAGCCATGGTGTCTTCCTCACAGCCGAAAAGCTGCACACCGCAGGGTCTTTCCTGCTCAGATATCTCCATAAGAGAAGCACTCTTTTTACTTTTGTAGGATATTCCTTTTGCGCTTACCATTTCGGTGGTGGTCATACAGGCACCGAAGGAAGTGCAGAGTTCACGGAAGGCTCTGTCTGCAACCCCTGCCATAGGTCCCAGGGAAGCATAGCCTTTTATTTCAAGATTACCTATTTTCATATTACTTACGTCTGGAATTGTTATAGTACTGGTCGTCAAGAAGTCTCTTCTTGCCTGAGATTTTATCCCCTGTGGAGTATCTCTTCTTGCCGCCTCCGCGATATGCCTTTGTCTTGGTTGTAAGGAGCACAGCAAGTATCACCGCCGCACCTACACCAATGCATATCCACGCCACAAATCCCCAGAAAAGTTTGGGCTCGTTTTCTTCTATAGCCTCACCGATAACAGGAGGAATCACAATGTCATTCTCTGAGATTTCGGGGAGGGGCTCACGGTATGTGGGCTCAGGTCTGGTTGTGGGAGCTACAGTTTCTTCAGAAGAAGAGGAGGTTTCATCAGCAGCGGTGGATTCTTCCGCAGGGTCGGTCTGAGTTTCTTCAGTTACCGCCTCGGTGAATTCCTCTGTAGTTTCCTCCACATAGGACTCGTTTGCATAGGTTTCCTCAGGTGCCTCAGTCTCTGCAAAAACAGAGCCTGCACCTGCAATCATCACCATAAGAGCAATCAATATTAAGATAAAAGCATTTTTCAGAAATTTCATTTCCTTCATCTTCTTTACTCCAAATACAAAGACTTCCCTATTATTAATTCATTATATCAAATCCTCAACCTCTTTGCAAGACCTTTGCAAGTACATTTGAAAGCAATTTACCTGTATACACCGCTTCAGAGAGGGTATTCACATCAGTGCCCACCTCAATAAGCAGTGAGCCGTTGTTCACATTCATATTATATGCAAAATTTCCGAAGTAAAGAGGACGTGTCATACCGGGGTACATTTCTTCGCAGGTATTCTGCAGTTTAAGGGCAAATACAAGGTTTTCCTCCCAGGTGGGAAATTCGTAGTAGCCGTCAGGGTCATAGCCTGCCATTATCATAATCTGAGCACCTTTTTTGCCGTTATGAGTAAATGTGGGCTTAACCTTTCCCCCGTCACCCGAATAACTGATGGAATCCCTGTGAATATCCAGTACAACCTTTATGTCGGGATACTGTGCAATGTATTTCTGAATTGTATCGTAGCTTCTGTAGTATGCACCGTCATAGGCAGGGCTGTCGTGGACTTCTGTAGCATGGACAACTCCTATTCCCTGAGACTCAAGCCCCTCGGCTATGGCTCTGCCTACACGAATCATATTTTTCTCACTGTCTTCACTTCTGGGATAAAAACTCTCGTGGTAATAACCGCTGTCGTATGTAAGGTAACTTTCGCAGGTGTGGGTATGCACAATGAGCACCTGCACCTTCTGGGAGTTTTCAAACTCAAAGCCCAGAGGCTGACTCAGATATTTTCCGAAATCAGGGTTAAATCCCGTAGTATTCTTGACGAAGAAGTTATTATATCCCACCTCACCGCTTGAATACTGGGTTTCCACCACAGGCAGGTGGGCTTCACCATCATACAAAGAGGGGTCTTCGGTAAATACGGTTTCATCAACTGTTGCAGTGGTGGCAATTTCTGTAAAGTCAGTAGGAATCTCAGACACAGACTCAGTGGCAGAGTTAGCGGTTTCGGTCATATCAGTATTGTAAACCGTCACAAGTCTGTAGCCCCCATCAGGAAGTGCCAATGCAGCAGCCGCCAGAGCAGCGTGCTCCATGTTGCCACTGCTGCTGAAACTCGTCCATACGCACAAAAGCCCCAGAGACACAAGCACAACAGCCAGAAAAACACACAGCACTGACTTCAGTTTGCCAACCACGGCTATCCCTCCCCCATATTTATACATAGTAGTTTATGCAGAGAAGGTGGGATATATGACGGACAGCAGGAGTTTTCAGTTTGTTTGAGTGAATGTATATGTTAACAGACCTATATATAAGGCTCCCTCCCCGAGGTAGCTGTCAGCCAGAAGGCTGACTGAGGGAGTTCAAGTAAGCCTTTCCTATTACTCCCTTCGTCATTGGCTTTCAGCCAATGCCACCTCCCTCTCAGAGGGAGGCTGATAAGGCTTCTCCTTGAGGAGAGGCTCCGCCGTAGGCGGTGGTGAGGTGTAGGACACGAAGGTGTCCGTTAATATGTGCTTTTCTGCAAGGTTTTAGGATGGACAATGCCCATCCCTACGCGATATAACGGTCTTTTGTAATCCCGCGTAGGGACGACTATCAGTCGTCCGTAAAACTTTCGGGGCGTCGAGGGCGCCGCCCCCTACGGAAAATTAAAAACAACCGCAGAAGCAAAGATTCACAATCTTCCCTCCTTTGCACAAGGAGGGCTTATGGCTCCTTCTGAGAGGGAAGACTCCCTCAGTGAGGGAGATATCACGAAGTGACAGAGGGAGACAGGCTCAGTTAAGAGCTGTCGAGCAAAGCGAGACTGAGGGAGTAGGCTCCCTCCCCGAGGAAGCTGTCAGCCATAAGGCTGACTGAGGGAGTTAAAATAAAACCTTTCCTATTATGCCTTTCGTCATTGGCTTTCAGCCAATGCCACCTCCCTCTCAGAGGGAGGCAATCGAGGCTTCTCCTTGAGGAGAGGCTCCGCCGTAGGCGGTGGTGAGGTGTAGGACACGAAGGTGTCCGTTAATGTGTTGCTTTACTGCAAGGGTTTCGGATGGGCAATGCCCATCCCTACGCGATATAATGGTCTTTTGTAACACCGCGTAAGGACGACTATCAGTCGTCCTTAAAACTTTCGGGGCGTCGAGGGCGCCGCCCCCTACGGAAAATTTAAAACAACCGCAGAAGCAAAGATTCACAATCTTCCCTCCTTTGCACAAGGAGGGCTTATGGCTCCCTTGAATAGTAGGGACGACCACTGGTCGTCCGCGAAATTTTCGGAAATCGTAAGTGCAACAAAATCATATCAATATATCGTAAACACAACACAAAAAGCCTTCCTCGGATACAAGGAAGGCTTTGATAATTCTCAATATGAAATTACTGCTCTGTGCTGTCAGAGTCGGGATTCTTTTTGCCTGTTACTGCCTTTACAACAACCAGTGCAACAATAGCAACAACAATTACTACTGCACAAACAATGGGAAGAACTGCGCCTGAGTTCTTTTCACCACTCTGTGAGCCCTGAGAGCCCTCGTTGCCACCCTGTGACTGGGGCTTTGTTACAACAGGCTTAACGCCTGATCCTGTGCCCTCTTCGTTGTTGGCAAAGTCACCTGCATCACCAAAGTTCTCAATTTCTTCTACATTCTGAAGAACAGGGGTCTGATTCTCAAGTACAGCCTGACCGTCAACTGCAAGGTCGCAGGAGAAGGTATAATCATAGATGTTTACAGAGTCAATGTCATAGAGGTAAGGCATATAGTATGTAATATCTGTGGTGCCTTCCTTGATAACCTCAAAAGTAACGGTTACGATATCTGTCATTTCACTGCAATCAAGACCTTCTGTGCCGTTGATGAAAGAGTTTGTGATGATGATTCTGCCGTCGTTGCCCTTGTTATCGTTGACAATTGTGCCGCCCTCAAGGTTATCTGTGTTTACATCTTTGAGAGAAAGACAATCCTGGTCAAAGAAAACCACAAGGTGAATACCGCAGAGATTCTGCTGAGCATCACCGATTGAGAAGGTGTAAGTAACTGTACTGCCAACTGCAGCCTCTTTGCCGTTTACAACCAGGTTGCCTGCAGCAAAGAAAGTTACCACAGAAAAGCAAACAAGAACAAGTGCAAGCACTGAGGAAAGAACGATTTTAGAAAACTTCTTCATAATAATTCTCCTTTATTGTATCTGGGTTAAGTCATTCATAGACTATACAAAAATATTATACAACATATTAAAGGAAATTACAATCATCTATTTAAGGGCTTTTGTGATATTTCCGTGAATTTTGTTAGAGTTTTGAATTCTGATATAAAATTTCAGCATATTAGTGTTGAAGTAATTCGCTATGTATCAGAAATCAACGAACAGCCTTCAGACTATTCTGACACTGCTCATTCCTACGCGAAATGATA
>JAZQHL010000159.1:0-6864 GCA_045540595.1 Ruminococcus sp. | reverse complement strand
TCCATATAAAGACCGTAAATCTGTGAGAAGTTGCAGTTTGTTGCCTTCATCAGATTGAGTCTGTCCTCTTTAGCCTTGGAGAGTGTGAACTCGTGGGGGAGCACAACACCTTTTGAGAATTCCTCAACCTTCAGACGGCAGATAAGACCTTTGATGGACTTTCTCTCACCGTAGGCGGTGAACTCTTCTTCGTAGATGTAGAGTGCGTCCTTTTCTTCACGGATAAGGATGCCCTTATCCTCCCACATCTTAAGAACCTCTGATGCAGTGGCATAAGGATTCTCACCCTCTTTGGGAAGCTCCAGACGGATAATGTTGTTTTCGTTTTCAGCAAGATACTGAAGTCTCTGCTCTTCACTGATAATATCATAAGGGGGACAGCAAAGGGATTTGATGCAGCCTGCCTTTTCGCAGTTGAATCTGAGTCCCTTGAACGCTTTGATCTGTGCCATAGTATACCTCCATAATAGCAAAAATATTTACATATACAGTATATCAGCCAATAGGAATTTATGCAACAGAATTTAATGCAAAAAACCGCAGTATTATACTGCGGTGGAATGAAACTGATAAAAATTTTTAGTTACCTGCATCTATGGCAATTTTGCTGACCAGATTTTTAGTTGTGAGTTCAATCTCCAAAGATATTGCAGGCGGTTTTGAACTGTAAGAAACACCCAGCACTTTGTATGGTATCCCTTCTATTGTAATTGTATTGGGAATTATACTGTATTCGGAAATGCCACATATTAAGGTGCGGTCAGTGAGGTTTAATTGTTTTTCTATGAACATCGAAAACATAGTGAGAAACTATCCTTTTATCTGATTTTATAGGTATACTCAGTAAGTGAAATGAAATAAAACACCCCGCTGTCAAGGCGGAATATATATTGCGAAGTAATATTTTACACGCAAAGCGTATTTTGTAAATCCTGCAAAGGATTTATTTCGTTGAAAAAAGACCAAGTCATCGACTTGGTCTTTTTCTGGTGGGCCATCAGGGACTCGAACCCCGGACCAACCGGTTATGAGCCGGTTGCTCTAACCAACTGAGCTAATGGCCCTCAATTGATAGCACAAGTAATTATATCAATTCACTTTTGCTTTGTCAATATTAAAGTGGTGATTTTTCCTAATTTGCTCTATTGCTACCTTTGGTTTATCGTGATATAATATTATATATATGTATTAAGGAGATATGAGCTTGGCAGAGTTTATTACTCAATTTGATTTTAATATCCTGTACTGGATTCAGGAGAATCTGCGCAACCCTTTTCTGGACGGTGTGTGTGCTTTCTTAAGCTACGCTTTTGAGGCGGGCATCTTCTGGATTGTTACAGCTTTTGTACTGGTTGTTTTCCGCAAAACAAGGACAGCAGGAGTGGCGCTTCTTGCATCTATGGCAGTTGCCTTGATTGTGGGTGAATGGGGACTCAAGAATATTATATGCAGAGAGAGACCCTGTATGCTTGATGCTCAGGTGCCTCTGGCGATTCCTGCTCCCTCGTCTTACAGTTGCCCTTCGGGACACACAGGCTCGTCCTTTGCGGCGGCAGGAGGTATATTTGCTTTCAATAAAAAACTGGGTATTCCTACACTGGTGATTGCACTTGTGGTAGGTCTTTCGCGAATGTATCTTTTTGTGCATTTTCCCACAGATGTGCTCTTTGGTATTGCGGTAGGGCTTTTATCTGCACTTGCAGTGTATCTTATATTCAAGAAATACAACATTGACAGACGGCTTAAGGGCAAAGGGGCCGAGTAAGCCCTGTACCCTGTGCATAATATAGGAGGTTTAGTATGAAGGAACTTAAATCTGTAAATCTGTTTGACTTTTCAAAGACTATTGCAAAGGAACTCTTCGAGTCTAAGGAGTACCCATGGGAGCTTCTGCCCCTTATCTCTGATTACATAAAGAAGTTGGGTGAAACTCTGGACAGCGATAAGTTTGATAAGATAGGGGAGAATATCTGGGTTGCAAAGAGCGCAAAGGTTGCTCCCACAGCATCTCTCACAGGTCCTCTGATTATTGACGAGGAGGCAGAGATCCGCCACTGTGCATTTATCAGAGGTAACGCCATTGTAGGCAAGGGTGCGGTTGTTGGCAACTCCACAGAGCTCAAGAACTGTATCCTCTTTGACTGTGTGCAGGCTCCTCACTATAACTATGTAGGCGACAGCATCTACGGCTACAAGGCACACACAGGCGCAGGTGTTATTGCGTCTAATCTGAAAGCAGACAAGTCCCTTGTAACTGTCAACTTCCGCGGTGAGAAGGTAGAGACAGGCGTCAAGAAGTTCGGTGCTATGATCGGCGACTTCGGTGACATCGGCTGTAACACAGTTATGAATCCCGGCTCTGTTATCGGCAGAGGCACAAACGTTTATCCCCTTTCCTTTGTAAGAGGCTACGTTGAGGCAAACTCTATCTACAAGAAGCAGGGCGAGGTTGTAGAGAAAATCTGACCGTGTAGGGACATTGATGTGAACACGGACGACCAATGGTTGTTTCTGGGGTTGTTGGCATCGCGTAGGGACGGGCAGTGCCCGTCCGCATAATTATAAGTTCATGTGATGATAATGAAATTGCCTAAACGAAAGACCATACGTCTTAAAGACTATGATTATAGCAGTCCCGGTGTGTACTTTGTTACTGTATGCACTTCAGGACATAAGAAGTTTTTTTGGGATACCACAAAATGTAAAATGCCTGTAAGAAACGATAATGAGGTTGTTTTATCGAAAATCGGCAGGATTGTTGAGTGTGCTGTCAAGAATATACCGAAACGCTATTCTAATGTTTCTGTTGACAAGTTTGTGATTATGCCAAATCATATTCATATGCTGATAAGGATTCATTCAACGGAGGACGGACGACCAATGGTCGTCCCTACGCGTGATGGAGGCTGTGCTCCAACGTTGTCGTGTATCATTCAGCAGATGAAAGGTTTTGTCACGAAGCAGATAGGGTTCCCTGTTTGGCAGAGCAGGTTTTACGACCATATAATCAGAAACCAAAAGGATTATAACGAAAAATGGTTGTATATTGAGTATAATCCCATTAATTGGGAAAGAGACGATTTTTATGTTGATTGACACCGTGTGGGGATGGACCGCGTAGGTACGGGCAGTGCCCGTCCGCGAATTGAACACGGACGACCAACGGTTGTCCCTACGGTGTGATTTCGTTATATTTGGGACAGTTTTAAAAGCATTTTTTAAAATTTGATAAAAAACGGGCGGTTTTTTTGGAAACCGTCCGTTTGGTTTGTCTTTAGCGTGCTGAAATAAAATTATAAATTAGTGGTTCTGACTTTGAAAAACCACAATATATAGGTTGATTACAAAAATAAACACAAAATTTTGTATTGTGCAAGTTTAACAAAATTTTAAAGAAAAATTTTCTATATTTCTACAAGAAATTTCCTGAGAAAAATTGCCCGAAACCCTTGATTTTGCCCTATATATAATATATAATATTCGATGCGTGACTGCAATAAATGATATGCGATGACGTGGGAGGTTGCGGCGAACAGCCGGTTTTTCCACTGAGTATGTCCGATTTTAAACCGGGCGAAAGTAAAATTTCACAGCACAAAACGGTCATTGGGGTTGCTATGCCCGTAGTGTGCACTTTTGCTTTTTTGGACTTCCCGGTTAACAAAAAGTTAATCGGCTTTTTTAATGCGGGGTGATGAAACACCCGGCCGTGTGTAAAGGAAAAAGCCAAGGGAGTTCGGAAGGCAACAAAGCCCGCCAACTCAAAAATATTTAAGGAGGCGTTTTTATGGCAGTCAAGGAAAAAATCAGAATCAGATTAAAGGGCTACGATCATCAGTTAGTTGATCAGTCTGCAGAGCGAATTGTTCAGACAGCTAAGCGTACAGGTGCCAGAGTTTCCGGTCCTGTTCCCCTTCCTACAGAGAAGCAGGTTGTTACAATTCTTCGTGCGGTTCATAAGTATAAGGACAGCCGCGAGCAGTTCGAGATGAGAACTCACAAGCGTCTGATCGATATACTCAGACCCTCAAACAAAACTGTAGATGCTCTTACTAATCTTGAGCTCCCTGCCGGCGTTGAAATCGAGATTAAGTTCTGATTGACTTAAGGTTCGGTTATCAACCTACAAGCAGACAGGGTCATGTCGGAGGATGACTACATCGCCCCCGACCAATAACCTAATAAGGAGGAAAATAAAATGCAGAAAGCATTAATCGGCAAGAAAATCGGTATGACACAGATTTTCGACGAGAAGGGAAATGTAGTTCCCGTAACTGTTGTAGAAGCAGGCCCCTGCGTTGTTTCTATGAAAAAGACAGTTGAAACTGACGGCTACACAGCTGTTCAGCTTGGCTTCGGTGATATGAAAGCTAACAAGGTTACCAAGCCTATGCAGGGTCACTTCAACAAGGCAAATGTTGCCCCCAAGAAGGTTCTCAAGGAGTTCCGCTTTGACGATTGCGACGCTTACAGCGTTGGCGACATCATCAAGGCTGACATCTTCGAGGCAGGTATGAAGGTAGATGTTACCGGTACCAGCAAGGGTAAAGGTTACGCCGGCGTTATCAAGCGTTGGAACTTCGGACGCTTAAAGGAAACTCACGGTTCCGGTCCTGTTGCACGCCACGGCGGTTCCATGGGTGCTTGTTCTTCTCCCTCCAGAGTATGGAAGGGCAAGAAGATGGCAGGTCACCTTGGCGCAGAGAAGGTTACCGTTAAGAACCTCACAATTGTAAAAGTTGATGCTGAGAACAACCTCATCGCTATCAAGGGTGCTATCCCCGGTGCAAACGGCGGTTACGTTGTTATCAGAGACATCAAATAATAGGGAGGAGGAGTAGTAATGCCTAACGTAGCAGTATTAGATATGGCAGGTAAGAAGGTTGGCACAATCGATCTTTCCGATGCTATTTTCGCAATAGAGCCCAACGAGGCTGTTATGCATGATATGGTAGTTAACTATCTGGCAAACCAGAGACAGGGTACACAGTCTGCTCTTACAAGATCAGAAGTTTCCGGCGGCGGCAAGAAGCCTTGGCGTCAGAAGGGAACAGGCCGTGCTCGTCAGGGTTCAACCAGAGCTCCCCAGTGGACTCACGGTGGTGTTGCATTTGCACCCAAGCCCAGAAGCTACCGTTTCACAGTAAACAAGAAGGTAAGAAGACTCGCTATGAAGTCTGCTCTTTCCGCAAAGTGTGCAGCTGAGGAGATCATCATTCTTGATTCTCTCGCAATGACTGAGTACAAAACAAAGACTGTTGCCGATATGCTCAAGGCAGTTGGCGCTGAGAAGAAGACTCTTATCGTTCTTCCCGAGGTTAACACCTTTGTTATCAAGTCTGCAGGCAACATTGCAGGCGTTAAGACAGCTCAGGTTAACACTATTAATGTATATGACATACTCAATGCTGATAAGCTTATCATCGTTAAGGATGCCGTTGCTAAAATCGAGGAGGTGTACGCATGATTTCTCATGACATCATTATCAGACCTATCATCACTGAAAAGTCTATGATCGGCGCTACCGAGAAGAAGTACACTTTCGAGGTTGCAAAGACAGCAGGTAAGATCGAAATCGCTCGCGCAGTTGAGGAGATCTTCAAGGTTAAAGTAGCTAAGGTTAACACCGTAAGCGTTCGCGGCAAGTACCGCAGACAGGGCAGATCCGAAGGCTACACAAAGAGCTGGAAGAAGGCAATCGTTACACTGACAGCTGACAGCAAAAACATCGAATTTTTTGAAGGCATGATGTAAGCCTGTAAAAAAATATACTCTATACTATATTAATACAGGCAGAATGTATGGGAAGCGCCATCTTCCCGCAAAGCCATCATGAGGAGTGTGAATATAATGGCTATTAAAGTTTTTAAACCGACCACAAACGCACGCCGTAATATGTCGGTTACTGATTACTCTATCCTTTCCAAGGTAGAGCCTGAAAAGAGCCTGCTTGCACCGCTGAAGAAGAATTCCGGTCGCAACAGCTACGGCAGAATCACCGTTCGACACAGAGGCGGCGGTAACAGAAGAAAGTATCGTATCATCGACTTCAAGCGTCAGAAGTTTGACGTTCCCGGCAAGGTTATGACTCTCGAGTACGACCCCAACAGAAGTGCTTTCATCGCACTTGTACAGTATGAGGACGGCGAGAAGGCATACATCATTGCTCCCGAAGGTCTTAAGGTTGGTGACACAGTAGTATCCGGTAAGGACGCAGATATCAAGGTAGGTAATGCACTTCCCCTTTCTGCTATCCCCACAGGTACATTCATCCACAACGTTGAGCTTTATCCCGGCAGAGGCGCACAGTTCGCTCGTGCAGCAGGTAACATGGCTCAGCTTATGGCTAAAGAGGACGGCAAGGCTCTTCTGAGACTTCCCTCCGGCGAGCTCCGTAAGGTTCCCGTTGACTGTATGGCTACCATCGGTCAGGTAGGTAACACCGATCACGAGAACGTTAAGATCGGTTCCGCAGGTAGAAAGAGAAACATGGGTTGGAGACCTACAGTTCGTGGTTCTGTTATGAACCCCTGTGATCACCCCCACGGTGGTGGTGAGGGTAAGTCCCCCGTTGGTCGTCCCGGTCCTGTTACTCCCTGGGGTAAACCTGCTCTCGGTTATAAGACCAGAAAGACACACAACCGCTCCGATAAGGATATCGTGAAGCGTAGAAACAGCAAGTAAGGCGTAAGAAAGGAGCTTATATATTATGAGTAGAAGCATGAAAAAGGGTCCTTTTGTTCAGCCTGTACTGCTCAAAAGGGTTAAGGAAATGAACGCTTCCGGCGAGAAGAGAATTCTCAAGACTTGGTCCAGAAGCTCTACAATTTTCCCTGATTTTGTAGGTCACACATTTGCAGTCCA
>JAZQHL010000158.1:0-21377 GCA_045540595.1 Ruminococcus sp. | reverse complement strand
GTACCTCCATTAAATAAATTTTATGTTTTATATTATAAGCCTTTTTGGCAATATAACCTGTGATTTATGGGCTTTATCAGAAGCCGCCGAAACTGCCTGTGCCGCCTCCTGTGAAGGGAGCACCGCCAAGTCCGGGCAGACCGCCTCTGCGTTTGCCTTTCTTGCCGCCCTTTGAGTTCATCTGCTTCATAAGTTTCTGCATCTGCTCAAGCTGTTTGATAAGGCGGTTTACTTCTTCAACGCTTCTGCCACTGCCTGCGGCAATACGGCGTTTGCGTGAAGGATTCAGCAGTGAGGGTTTCTTTCTTTCCTCAGGTGTCATTGAAAGGATAATTGCTCTGCACCAGTCAATCTGACGCTCTTCAATGTTAGCCTCGTCAAGTTTCTGCTGATTCATGCCGGGGAGTTTTGAGAGGATTCCCTTGATGGGACCCATCTTCTGAATCTGGTCAAACTGGTCAAAAAGGTCGTTGAAGTCCATCTTGTTTGACATCATCTTCTGAGCAAGTTCCTCAGCCTTTTTCTGGTCAAGCTTTGACTCTGCTTCTTCAATAAGAGTCAGCACATCGCCCATACCCAGAATACGGCTTGCCATACGCTCAGGGTGGAAAACCTCCAGGTCGTCAAGCTTTTCACCGGTACCTGCAAACTTGATGGGCTTTCCTGTAACAGCCTTTACGGAAAGGGCTGCACCGCCACGGG
This sequence comes from Ruminococcus sp., assembly GCA_045540595.1. Taxonomy (GTDB): domain Bacteria; phylum Bacillota; class Clostridia; order Oscillospirales; family Acutalibacteraceae; genus Ruminococcoides. The sequence continues at coordinate 20,675 of JAZQHL010000158.1, read as the reverse complement.
TATCACCGTCAAGTTTTGTAAGGATAACGCCTGTAATGTCAAGCAAATCGTTGAAACTCTTTGCTACATTAACTGCATCCTGACCTGTCATAGAGTCAATGACAAGGAGGATTTCAGAGGGATTTACTGCGTTCTTCACACGCTCAAGCTCACCCATCAGTTCCTCGTCAATATGGAGTCGGCCTGCGGTATCAAGGATAACGATATCGTTGCCGTAGTCCTTTGCATGTCTGATTGCACTTTCTGCAATCTTCACAGGGTCTTCCTTGCCCATTTCAAAAACAGGCACACCTGCACCCTTGCCCACAACCTTCAACTGTTCAATAGCGGCGGGACGGTAGATATCACAGGCAACAAGCAGAGGTCTGTGATTCTTTGCCTTAAGCATCTTTGCAAGCTTACCTGAATGGGTGGTTTTACCTGAACCCTGCAGACCGCACATCATAATGACTGTGGGAGGCTTAGATGAAAACTCAAGACGTGTGGACTCACCGCCCATAAGAGCAACCAGCTCTTCGTTAACAATCTTTATAACCATCTGTGCAGGAGTGAGGCTTTCCATAACGCTCTCGCCAACTGCACGCTCTGTAATTCTGTTTGTAAAATCCTTGGCAACCTTGTAGTTAACGTCAGCCTCCAGAAGTGCAAGACGCACTTCCCTCATAGCAGACTTAACGTCACTCTCTGTAAGCTTACCTTTGCTTTTAAGACGTTTGAATACGCCGGTAATTTTATCCGACAGGCTTTCAAATGCCATACTCAGGCCTCCTCGTTATTTAGCCTTTCTGCCAAAGCCACAATCTCTGAAGCGGTGTCCCTTGCTGCAGGGTCTGTGCTGTTGCAGATTTTCTGAGCAAGACTGCGGATTCTCAACGCACAGTCGCCCACCTGCTCAAATCTTTTGTATAGTCCGAGCTTTTCTTCGTATTCATACAGCTCTGATTCACTGCGCTTCACAAGGTCACGCACACCCTGACGGGTAATGCCCATAACCTCAGCAGTTTCAGACAAAGACAAATCGTCGTTGTAATAAAGTGAAACCGCCTGCTGCTGCTTTGTGCTCAGAAGCTGTCCGTAAAAATCATAGAGAAGGGAGATTTCTATATTCTTATCCATAAAAATCCTCCCGAAAATCCGAAGCAGTGAAGGGGTGAAAATCCCCTGTCCGCTCCTTTTGTCTGTAAAGTTATTTTCTTTACACCTGAGAAATTATACTACCTGAAATCACATTTGTCAATAGTAAAAATCCGCACTTTGCACAAATAAGCAAAATTTTATTTGTGTATATATTCAAAATACCCCCTTAATCTCAGCAAGTTTCACAAATTCTCTTATATTTTGCACAAAAATTGAAAATACAGATGATTTTAATATTGATTTATGATATACTTATATAGACTAAAAAATTCAGTATTGGAGTAATTAATTACGGAACGGGTTATTAACATTGACAGAATGGAGCAGGCTGTTGCTCTGTTCGGAAGTTTTGATGAAAATATAAAACTCATCGAGCGTGAATACAGCGTTTCTGTTGTAGGGCGTGAAAGTGAACTTAAAATAAGCGGAGACATTGAAAACGTGGACAAAGCCTGCAAGGTTATTGAGAGCCTTCTGATGCTCATAAACCGGGGCGAAACCCTTTCAGAGCAGAATATCCGCTACTGCATTTCACTTGTAAACGAAGGCTCGGGTGAGAAAATCGAAACCCTTGCAGGTGACTGTATCTGCATTACCGCCAAGGGCAAGCCTATCAAACCAAAAACTCTGGGTCAGAAAAGATACTGCAAATGCATTGCGGAGAACACCATCACCATCGGCGTGGGCCCTGCAGGCACGGGCAAAACCTACCTGGCTGTTGCAATGGCGGTGACCGCCTTCAGAGCAAAGCAGATAAACCGCATTATCCTCACCCGCCCTGCTGTTGAGGCAGGTGAAAAACTGGGCTTTTTACCCGGAGACCTGCAGAGCAAGGTTGACCCTTATCTGCGTCCTCTTTATGATGCACTCTTCGATATGCTGGGGGCTGAAACCTACCAGAAATACGTAGAAAGAGGCAACATCGAGGTTGCTCCCCTTGCCTATATGCGAGGCAGGACACTTGACGACAGTTTCATCATTCTTGATGAAGCACAGAACACCACCACGGAACAGATGAAAATGTTCCTCACCCGTCTTGGCTTCAACTCCAAGATGGTTATCACAGGCGACATTACCCAGATCGACCTGCCAAACGGGGCACGGTCGGGACTCAAGGAATGTATCAAAGTCCTCAAGGGTATTGACGATATAGCAAGCTGCACATTCTCTGAAAAAGACGTTGTAAGACACAGACTTGTTCAGGATATTATCAAAGCTTACGAAAAACACGACGAAAAAAAGTATGACGAAAGTAGGAATAAATATGGCAAAAGATAAAATCAAAGTAATCATCACAAACAGACAGAAGGACGTTCCCATTCCCACAGGACTCAGAATGCTTGTAAGACGTTGCTGCACCGCAGTGCTTCAGCTTGAAAACTTCCAGGGTCCTGCAGAGATAAGCGTATCCTTTGTAAATAACGAGCAGATCAAAGAGCTCAACGCTCAGTACAGAAACAAGGACATCGAAACAGACGTACTCTCTTTCGGTATGTGCTCCGAAGACGGCAAGTACGACATCGACCCCCAGACAGGTGCTCAGATTCTGGGTGATGTTGTAATCTCTATGGAGAAGGCAGTTGAGCAGGCTGACATCTACGGTCACTCCCTGCAGAGAGAGGTAGGCTACCTTACCTGCCACAGTGTGCTCCATCTCTTAGGTTATGACCACGAGGACAACAACCTTGAGCGTATCCGTATGCGCGAAAAAGAAGAGGCAGTTATGGATATGCTGGGTCTGCCCGCTTCCTCAAGTTACATTGCTCCCGAGGAATAATATGAAAAAGCAGTTACGCAGCTTCGGTTTCGCCTTTGAGGGGATTTACAATGCAATCCGCACAGAAGCCCACCTGAGGTTTCACCTTGTGGCAGGCTTCTATGTATGCCTGTTTGCTTATCTGGGTGAGTTCTCCCTGACAAACTGGGCAGTGCTTGTGCTCACCATAGGTGCAGTAATCTCTGCTGAGCTTATCAACACAGCCATAGAAGACCTGTGCAACCTTTACACAACCTCAAAGGATTCCCGTATAAAGCGTATCAAAGATATTTCTGCCGCCGCTGTACTTGTGGTGGCGCTTGCCGCAGCCGCCGTGGCAGTGCTCCTGTTTATCCTGACAGGAAGCCTGCAAACCGCATTCACAAAACTCATTTCACAGCCTTTGTGGTTTATTCCTCTGGGAATAAGCGCTGTACTGTCTGTAATCTTCATAGCCTTCTGCGGCAAGAAAAACACAACAACATAGAAAAATAACACATTGCGTCACATCACAGCCGTGGTGTGGCGTTGTTAGATTAAAAAGAATTTCACTTACACCGAAAGGAAATATATATGAACACAAATGACCGCTCTGCCTTTATTGCTATTGTAGGCAGACCCAACGTAGGAAAATCCTCTCTGCTCAACTGTATGCTGGGTGAAAAGATTGCAATTGTAACCAACAAACCCCAGACCACCCGTACACGTATTATGGGCGTGCTTACCGAGGGTGAATATCAGCTTGTATTCACCGATACACCGGGTATGCACAAAGCACGTACATCTCTGGGCAAATATATGGTCCGCTCTGTCACAGAAAGCGTTGCAGGTGCAGATGCCTGCCTGCTGGTGGCAGATGCCACCGAAGAGATTTCAGACACAGAGCGTGAACTCATTGACCGTATGAAGACCCTTTCTCTGCCCTGTGTGCTGGCAATCAACAAAACCGACATCGTAAAAGAGAAAAGTTCTATAATGAAAACTATCCTTGACTACACAGCCCTCTATGATTTTGAGGCAGTAGTGCCTGTAAGTTCCAAGAAAGGCGAAGGTGTGCCTGAACTGATTGACGAGCTTAAAAAGCTTACAAACGAAGGCGGACATTTCTTTGAGGCAGATACTCTCACCGACCAGCCCGAGCGTCAGCTTGCCGCTGAAATGATAAGAGAAAAACTCCTTCTCTGCCTTGATAAGGAAATCCCCCACGGCACTGCAGTTGTCATTGAAAAAATGCGTCAGAGAAACGACGGTATCCTTGACATTGAGGCCACCATCTACTGCGAAAGAGATTCCCACAAGGGTATCATCATCGGCAAAGGCGGTGCTATGCTCAAGAAAGTATCCTCAAAAGCCCGCGCCGATATGGAAGCCTTCTTCGACTGCAAGGTAAACCTGCAGACCTGGGTCAAGGTAAAAGAAGACTGGAGAAACCGGGACGGACTCCTGCGCAACTTCGGCTTCGACAACAGTGATTTTGAGTAAAAGGCTTCTCCTTGAGGAGAAGCTCCTGCGAAGCAGGTGATGAGGTGTAGGACACAAATGTGTCCGTTTTGTTACGTTAATATAAAAACAACATTTCCACCTCATCCGTCACGGTAAGCCGTGACACCTTCCCCTCAAGGGGAAGGCTACACTGTTAATTTTTAACATCTACAAATTCCCCTCTATATCACCCTGTGTTTACGCTATACTTTTATTGCGGGGTGATATTTATGAACGAAACCGATGCCTGGAATGTCTTTATGAAAACAGGAAGCATACAGGATTATCTTAATTTTAAGGCTGTGCAGAATTCCACAGCACCACAGAACAAAACCAATGAAGATAGCAACAGACGGACTGATAATCAAACAACAGAATATCGGTGAACAGGACAAACTGGTAACAGTGCTTACCCGTGATTTAGGAGTAGTGCGTGCCTTTGTCCGTGGCGGAAAAAACATCAAGAACTCAAAGAGTTCTGCCACCTCTCTGCTGTGCTACTCCGCCCTTTCTCTTTACAAGAGCAAGGACGCCTACATAATCGACGATGCAACCGTCAGAAATATGTTCTTTTCTTTGAGGTACGATGTGGCAGACCTTTCACTTGCCCAGTATTTCTGCGAACTTGCCGCCTGCATCTGCCCCGGTGAACAGCGTGCTGACAGCCAGCTTTCTCTTATACTGAATGCACTTTATCTGCTGACAGAAAAAAAGAAGGACCGTGACCTTATAAAAGCCTGCGTTGAACTCAGACTTGCCGCTGCAGCAGGATATATGCCCGACCTTATAATGTGCAAAGAGTGCGGAACTTACGAATCAGAGGAAATGTACTTTTCACTGAAAGACGGCTCCATTGAATGTAAGGACTGCTTCAGCAAAAAGCCCTTTCCCGCTTCTGTTTGCGTGGATTCAGGTCTTTTGATGGCAATGAGGCACATTGTTTTTTCCGAGGATAAAAAGGTTTTCTCCTTTTCAATGTCACAAAAAGGAATCGAAGCCCTGAACTATGTAACAGAAACTTACATCTGCCGTGTGCTTGAACACGACTTCGGCACACTGCATTTTTACAAGATTATGAAGTCATAAAGGTAACTGATATGAACAAACATCACAAAGCATTAGAACTTGATAAAATCCTTCTTATGCTGTCAAAAGAGGCAACCTGCGAGGACGCAAGACAGAGAGCCCTTGAGATTACCCCCATGACAGGTAAGTTTGAAATTGAAGAATCCCTCAGACAGACTGACGACGCCTTTGTGCTTTCAGGCAGATTCGGTGCTCCTTCCTTTGGCGGAGTCAAGAATATGCAGAACGCCTTCAGACGTGCCGAGGCAGGAGGACTCCTCAGTGCAAAGGAACTTTTAGGCATTGCGGAAACCCTGCGCATCACCCGAGGGGTGCGTCAGTGGAGAAGCAAAAGCGCAGGTATGGAAACCTCTCTTGACTTGCTTTTCGGGCGTCTTGCAGAGAACAAATATCTTGAGGACAAGATAACCTCCTGCATTTTAAGCGAGGACGAAATTGCAGACAACGCCTCCCCCGAACTTTACGACATCAGACGCAAAATGCGTCAGGCTTCTTCAAAGGCAAGGGAGATTCTTGAAAAGATCATCCGCTCAAGCACCTATCAGAAATATCTGCAGGACGCCATCATCACCCAGAGAAGCGGACGTTTTGTTGTACCTGTAAAGGCAGAGTGCAGAGGTCAGGTACCCGGACTTGTCCACGACACCTCCTCAAGCGGTGCCACGGTTTTCATTGAGCCTATGGGTGTTGTGCAGGCAAACAACGATATCCGCGTCCTTGAATCAAAGGAATCTGCCGAAATCGAGCGTATACTCTTTGATTTATCCGCTCAGGCAGGCTCTCACGCAGACTCTGCATCTGAAAGCTACGAGGCACTGGTTGAACTGAGCCTTATCTTTGCAAAAGCAAGTCTTGGCTACAAGATGAAGGCTACCCTGCCCATTATCAACGATAAAGGTCAGATTGACCTGAAATCTGCCCGCCACCCCCTGCTTGACCAGAAAACCGCTGTGCCCACAAACATAACCTTAGGCAAGGAGTTTGACACCCTTGTTATCACAGGTCCCAACACAGGCGGTAAGACTGTATCCATCAAGACCATCGGTCTGCTGACTCTGATGGCAATGTGCGGACTTATGATTCCCTGCGCTGAAAACAGCCAGGTTTCCATTTTCCGCAAGGTACTTGTAGACATCGGTGACGAGCAGAGCATCGAGCAGTCACTCTCTACCTTCTCTGCTCACATGACAAACATTGTATCTATCCTCAAGGAAGCCGACAGAAACTCCCTTGTGCTTATAGACGAATTAGGTGCAGGCACAGACCCTGTTGAGGGTGCTGCCCTTGCAGTGGCAATCCTTGAAAGGCTGAGAGAAAAGGGTGCCAGGATTGCCTCCACCACCCACTATGCAGAACTCAAGGAATATGCACTCAAGACTCAGGGTGTTGAGAACGGTTGCTGTGAGTTTGATGTTTCCACACTCAGACCTACCTACAAACTCCTCATCGGTGTACCGGGTAGGAGCAACGCTTTTGCTATTTCCACAAGGCTCGGCATTGAAGACAGTATTGTAGAACGTGCCGCAACCCTTGTTTCTGAGGAAAGCCGTCAGTTTGAAGACGTTGTAAGAAATCTTGACACACGCCGTCAGGAGCTTGACGAAGAACTCAGCAAAGCCCGCGAGGCTGCACTGAAGGCACAGCAGGCACAAAAACGTGCCGAAGAAGAACTTAGCAAAGTCCGCAAACAGGCAGAGCACGAACTTGAGAAAGCAAAGCAGGAGGCTTCACGTCTGCTTGCCCGCACAAAGGCTCAGGCTGATGCCCTTATTGAAGAGCTTGAAAAAGCAAAGAAGCAGGGCAATCTGTCTGCAGAGGAAAAAGCAAAACTCAGACAGAGTATGAGAAAAATGGAGGACGATGCAGACCCCATCAAAGAGAAAGGCTCCAACGATGACTACGTACTCCCCCGTCCCTTAAAAGCAGGTGACACGGTTCTTGTCTGCGATATTGACAAAGAGGCAACCGTCCTTGAAACTCCTGCTCCCAATGCAACCTCAGTGCTTGTGCAGGCAGGAATCATCAAGACAAGAACTCCCATAAAAAACCTGCGTCTTAAAGAAAAAAGCAACGTTACAGTATCGGGCAAGCCCTATCAGACAGGACAAAGAAGAAGCCGTATTGAATCCCGACCTGTCACAGAAATTGACGTAAGAGGCTACACCGCTGACGAGGCGGTTATGGAGGTTGACAAGGTGCTTGATAATGCAGTGCTGACAAACGTAGGCAGTATCACTGTTATCCACGGCAAGGGCACAGGAGTGCTGAGAAAGGAAATCCACGCATTTTTAAGACACCACAAGGCGGTCAAGAGTTTCAGGCTTGGCACCTTCGGCGAAGGCGAAGCAGGCGTCACCATCATCGAACTGAAATAACAAAAAAATCACTATGTAAACCGAGGCATTTTTGTCTCGGTTTCTTTTTATAGAAAACTACAGCAGTGAAAGTAAATCAGAGACCTCAATTTCACTGTGCAGTGCCATATTGATTGAAAGTGACAGAAGCCGTGATGCCCTCTCAATAAGCAAGTCTATCTCCTTGGGAGTTACCACCATTGTACTGCCTCGGGGAGATACTTTTTCTCTTAAATTCTTCTGCTGAGTTTCATCTTCTATGCACACAAGGTCAGACACAAGGGTAACTGCGTCCACCACAGTGGGCACTCCCAGTGCTATGACAGGCACACCCAGAGTTTCACTGCAGATTTTCGTTCTGTGGTTGCCCACTCCTGCACCGGGTGCAATGCCTGTATCTGATATCTGCAAAGTGCACCCAAGCCTCTCAAGCCGACGGGACGCAAGAGCGTCAATGACAATCACCGCTGTGGGTTTTATCCTCTTTACAACACTCAGTATAAGTTCCCCTGTTTCTATTCCCGTCTGACCTGTGACACCTGTCCTCAGCACTGCCACAGAGCGTAGCCTGTCAAGTCCTGTGCTCCGTGCAATCTCCCCTGTTATGTGCCGTGTGGCAAGCACCTTTGAAACACACAGGGGTCCCAGTGCATCAGGAGTAATCTCAGGGTTTCCCAGCCCCACCACAAGCACCGAGCCGTTCACAGGCAGAAGCCTTCTTATCTCTTTCGCTATAACAGGCAGTCTTTCATCTGTATCTTTTATGTTATCTGTAAGAGGGGGCAGATTCACCGTCACATACCTGCCTGCATCTTTGCCCATAAGCTGACCTGCCCGCTTTGTCTTTACATCAAGCCTTTCTATGAAAAGTCCTTCCTTATCCTCAGAGGAATAATCCACACCGCGGAGTTCCTCCTGTGCCAACTCCCTTGCCTCAACCGCCAGGTCTGTCCGAAGTTCCATTCATACGCCTCCCTTTCTTTTCCATAGTATTGGCAGAGAAGGTTATATTATTCTTTACAATTCAGTACTGCAATGATATAATTATTATGTATAAATAAAATTCTTCAAAGGAGTTTTACACCATGAACAAACATCGCAGAATCATTGCTTTTACAATGGCTGTTCTCCTGTGCATCGGTGCTATGTTCTGCACCTCTGCCGCAAACAAAGAACTGGCAGCCTTATCAGCAAAAACAGGTCTTGAGCCTGTGGGCACTTTCCGTGCCAACGCAGACCTTGCTGCAACAGATGAAGAACTGCCCTCGCGCTACAGCAGCAAAGAAGAAGGTCTTACCCTGCAGATAAGACACCAGAACGGCTACACCTGCTGGGCATTCGGCTCACTTTCATCCTTTGAAACTCTGCTTCTAAATAATAACGAGGGTAACGTAAATCTTCTGTCTCCTGAACACGCAAACTACTGGGGTTCAAGAAGAGAAGACGGCACAGGCTGGCAGAGAGAACCTGATTCTGCAGGCTACTCCTTTATTCCTCTGGGCTACCTCACAAGCTGGGCAGGCCCTGTGAATGAAGCAGATTTCCCTGAGAATCAGAGCACAAAAGAAGATTACAACGCTTTCACAAAAACACCTGCTTACGGTCTGACTTCTGCTGTTTACTTTGATAACACCACCGACAAAAATGTAATTAAGGAATATATCTTCAACTACGGCTCCGTGGTTGCAAGTTTCAATTCTGATACAGATTACCTTGCAGACAACAAAGCCTTCTACTGCTCGGATTCTTCCATCGAAACTTCAGCCCTTAAAGGTCACTGCGTAAGCATTGTAGGCTGGGACGATAACTACTCAAAAGATAATTTTAGCGGCAGCAAATCAGGAACTCCCTCAAAGGACGGCGCCTGGCTTATAAAAAACAGCTGGGGTGAATACATAGGAGAAGAGGGCTATATGTGGATTTCCTACGAAGACGTGTGGCTTTTCAACGATATCTTCGGACCCTCCTATGCTCTCACAGGTTATGAGCCCCTCTGCGAAGATGTGAAACTCTATCAGAACGAGGTTGACGGTGCAACCTACGAATACTCCTACCTTTGCTCAGACTCCATAACCTTCATCAATGCCTTTGAGTTTGAAAAGGACAACCGCAACCTTGACAAGGTGGTTTTTGAATCCACCTGTCTGAACGGTGATTATACAATTTACTATATCCCCTTTGACGGAAACAAACCCACCAACAACAGAGCTGTCTGGGAAGAACTCTGTAGCGGAGTTGTTGACTACACAGGCTATATCTGTGCAGACATTGAGGATGTAAAGCTCCCCGAAGGCAAGGGTGCCATCGGTGTTCACATAAAGGACAGCAAAGAGGATATTGCAACCATCGGTGTGTGCGAGTGGCTTATAAACGGAGACCGCAAGCTTTTCCTGCCTCAGGCAGAAAAAGGACTCAGCTACATTATGGATATGAATTCATATACCAACAAAATCCACGATGTAATGGATATTTACAGTGATGAACTGAAAGACGAAATCGGCGGTACCTTTGTTATAAAGGCTATCACAAGAAACGAGTGCAGTGCTCCTCACCCCACAGAGCCTGAGGAAACCACAGTAACAACTGCTCCTGCAACCACTGTGCCTGCAACCACTGTACCTGCAACTACTGTACCTGCAACAACCATGCAGACAGACCCCACCGAGGCAACAACCGTTCCCTCCACTACAGTGCCCGCTTCAACTACAATCCCTGTTACATCAATCCCCGTAACTACAATTCCCGTAACTTCAATTCCTGCTGTTACAACCCTGCCCCTTCCCACTGTAACAGTACCTGTTGTGACAACTGTGCCTGTAACCTCTTCCGCCGCATCCACAGATGCAACCGAAGAAATTACTACAGAATCAATTCCTGCAACAACAGTCACAATTCCTGCCACAACAGTGACAGTCCCCTTCACAACCACACTTCCCACAGAAACCTCTACCTTTGACATTGCAGATCCCTTTGTCTACAAACTGGGCGACGCTGACCTTTCAGGCGTTGTAAACATCAAGGACGCAACACAGATTCAGAAGCATGCCGCAATGCTCCTTACCCTCACTTCACGAGAACTGATGGCAGCCGATGTAAACAAAAACGGCGACGCAAATGTAGTAGACGCAACCTACATTCAGAAATTTGCCGCAAACATTAAAACTGATATATTAGTTGGCAAAGAATGTATTTTCTTTGAATAATAAGGAAACGATATATGATTGAAATAAACAAAAAACGGCTTAGTATTTTTCTGCTGATAGCAAGTGTGGTTTTATTCACAGCAGTTTACTGGGGACTATACAGGTTTATTTACCTTATTATTCCGGGTATTCCCATTGGTATTATGAACATCATTGATTTGTTTGTGATTTTCGCCTATATCTTAGCAGGAGTTCCTGCAAGTTTTGGATTAAAAAAGTTTTTGCTTTTTATACTTTCAAAAGAGCCCAAAGACAATTGATTATTAATGCAAAAAATCCCTGTTACATTTGTAGCAGGGATTTTTCTGTATATAGGATTTTATTTATATGAGTGTTTCAGATTATCTGATACTGCCTACTGTACGGGGATAGAGGATAACGTCACGGATATTTGAGATACCTGTAACATACATCAGAATACGCTCAAAACCAAGACCGAAGCCTGAGTGAGGCACAGAGCCGAATCTTCTCAAATCAAGGTAATCCTCGTAGTCTGCCTCGTTCATACCGCGTACACGCATAGCCTCAAGAAGCTTCTCAAGGTCTGCCTCACGCTCAGAGCAACCGATGATTTCACCAACACCGGGAACAAGCAGGTCTGTAGCAGCAACTGTCTTGCCGTCGGGATTCTGCTTCATATAGAAGGACTTGATATCCTTGGGATAGTTGATAACAAACACAGGCTTCTTAAAGACTTCTTCTGTGATGTAGCGCTCGTGCTCTGTCTGAAGGTCACTGCCCCACTCAACAGGATAAACGAACTCTTTGCCGCTTTCCTTAAGAATCTCGATTGCCTTTGTATAGTCAAGAATCTCAAACTTGTTCTCAATGATGCTGTTGAGTTTATCAATAAGACCATTCTCAAAGTGCTTGTCAAAGAATGCAAGCTCTGCAGGACACTTATCCATAACCTCTTTGATAACTGTCTTGATCATATCCTCAGCAATGCCGATAATATCAAAAAGATCTGCAAATGCAACCTCAGGCTCTACGTGCCAGAACTCTGCCACGTGTCTGGGAGTGTTACTGTTTTCTGCACGGAAAGAAGGACCGAAGGTGTAGATTTTACCAAATGCCATGGCAGCAACCTCACCCTCAAGCTGAGCAGAAACAGAGAGACCTGCCTTCTTGCCGAAGAAATCGTCTGCATAGTATTCTTCTTCGCTCTTATACTCAGGGTTATAGCCGATAGTTGTTACCTTGAACATCTCACCTGCACCCTCACAGTCAGAGCCTGTGATGAGGGGAGGCTGAACATAGGTGTAGTTTCTTGACTGGAAGTAGTTGTGGATAGCACCTGCCATTACAGAGCGAACTCTGAACACTGCGTTGAAGGTATTTGTACGAACACGCAGATGAGGCATTGTTCTGAGGAACTCCAGAGTGTGGCGCTTCTTCTGCAGGGGATACTCGGGAGGACACTCACCTAAAATCTCAATGCTGTTTACGTTGATTTCTACAGAGCCCTGTCTTGCCTCTACCACAACGCCCACAACCTTGAGTGCTGTGCCAAGTCTCAGTGCTGAAGCAGGATACTCTGTGTTTGCTCTGTCAATAACAATCTGAATATGAGTAAGTGATGTGCCGTCGTTAAGCTCAGCAAAAGCCATATTCTTGGATTCTCTGGAGGTTCTTACCCAACCGCATACAGTAACTTCCTTTGAAAGATACTGTGCATCTTCCAGAACGCATTTAATATCGGTATGTTGCATATAAATCTCGACCTTTCTTATAAACAATCCCTCTGGGGGACTTATATTTTATATTATTCTATCAGATAATCGATGCCAGATATTTCTGTATGTAAGTGGCGTCAGAAATAGAAATCTTTCCGTCGCCGTCTGTGTCTGCTTTGTCAGACATAATTTCAATATTCATACCTGCCAGATTCTTCTGTAATGCTGTAGCATCTGTGATGGTAACCTTTCCGTCACCGTCTACATCAGCAAAGCCCTCGGGTCTTTCCACAGGGTCTGCCGGCAGTGAGGGAGCAGGAGAAAATACAGGAGGAGCAACTACGCCGTCTGTAGAGGTCTCAGGGAGCTCGTCCACGGTTGCTGTGGTTTCGGGCACTGTAGTCTCGGGAACAGTTACTGTTGTCTCAGGTACTGTGGTTTCGGGAACTGTGGTGGCAGGGGGCTGAGTTTCTGCAGGTTTCTTATAAATCAATTCGCAGAAATCAAGCACACACCAGCCTGTGTAACCTGCATAGGTGGTTTTGCCCCAGGTGTAACCGTTTGCCTTTTTTGTCTGGGTTACAACAATCTCGGTATCATCGGGAATTGCAGTGAGTACAGAATAGCTTGTCCCTGCACCCTTTCTCATATTGACACCGTTGTTGGAGTCAACTCTGTAAACATCACCCTCAGGCTCCTTAACGCCGTCAAGAATGTAGATATAGCCCTGGAAACTCCAGCCGTAACTGTAAATTCCGCCGTTTGCCTCACCGATTTCTGCGTGAGTAAGGTAGAAGTTTTTGTAGCCGTAGCCTGAGTTTGAAAATGTGATGGTAGTGGAAGAAATATCCTCAACCACTGCCACGTGACCTCCTGAAGGGTTGCTCCAGCAGGCAATGGCGCCCAGTTTTGGGGTCTGACCAAAGGGATAGTAGTTATTGGTTTTATTGTAATTATACCAGCCGTCTGCATTGTTCAGAGAAAGCTTGGGCTGAGTACCAAGAATCTCATATGCTCTGCCCCAGGCATAGGCAGTGCAGTTAGGCATACCGTAGCCTGCTGCATAGAGAATATTAAGGTTGCTGTAATAATATTTGTTTGAAGAGGAAGGGGCAGAAAGTCTTGGTGTAAACTCAGTTACAGCACAGGACGCCACACCATAGTCCTCCACGTTGCCGCCTGCAAAAGCCGCAAAAGAAGCAAAAGGCACAACTGTAAGAAGCACCAGAAGAAGCATTGCCAGAATTCTTTTCATAAAAAATCTCCTTTGAAAGAGTCACATATCATTCTTATAGTTAAAAATACGCAAATTCATAAATATTATACCACAAGTAAGTACGTTTTGACAACCTTTTACAGTAATAAATAAAAAATACATTTTTTGGATAAATACACAAATCCACGAAAACCACTGTAATTTCACAAAACAAAAACTGACTCCGCACTAAACGGAGTCAGTTTTATAACATTCTGAATCAATATCAATAGCCGTCGTTGTAATCGTCACTTACCTTGGGGTCTGTTCTTCTGCTCTGTACTCTGCCTGCAGTTGCAGGTGCTTTCTTCGCATCAACCTTGGGCTTGTAAAGAATCACAAAGGTCAGGCAGGAAAGTGCCAGACACCAGAAAACAATACACAGAATCAGAAGTAAAGGAGACTTCTGGTCACCCTTTGCAGTGTTGTTCTTGATGTCAACAAAACTACCGGGACCTGCAGGGTTTACTTCTTCCTTAATATCAAGTTCAATTTCCTCCCAGTCTTTCTTCTCAAAATCCTGGTCAGAAGGAGTGTAGATGGGAGCAGGGCTCACATAATCGGAATATGTGTTGGGCTGATTCTCCTCGTCATACTCTGTAGGACGGGTGAAATCCGTTGCAGGCTCTGTGACACCTGAGGAAGGCTCGGTGTAATCTGAGGGGTCGGTGGAGCCTGTAGCCTCAGTGCTTCCTGTTGCAGGAACAGTTACGGGAACAGTTGTGGGTGTGGGGTCCACAGGGTCCACGGGAGCTGTCACAGGAGAAGTGGGAGCCGCAGGGTCTGTTACAGGTACGGGCTCGGTCTCTGCAAAAGCAGTGAACGCACCCAGTGTGAGAACTGTCAGCACAAGAAGAACTGACAGAAAAATACTGATTTTTTTCACTGACAAAACCTCCTTGAGTTTTTCAGTTATATATACGAAAAGGAAAGTAAATTACTTAAGGTTGTCTTCAAAAATAGCAGGTGCAAACTTTGCAATAACAGCATCGTTCTTTGTGCACTGAACTTCATTTGTAAGACCGTCGATGTAATCGAGGAACTCCTCACCCTTCATCTCCTGAAGCAGAGCATCGTAGTTTGCTTCTGTTGCAACATACTTTGTTGTTTCCTGAGTGATGGGCTTTTTGTAAAGGAAGTAAGCAACTGTTGAGTCAGCATTGCCAACGTAGATTACCTTTGCCTCGCCGTCTTTCATACCCTTGAGAGCAGTTGCAACCTCCTGACCCAGAGAAGTGTTGTCAAGGTTTTCGATGTTGCTTACAGCGGGGTTTGCAGAAAGGTTTGCAGCAGCGGTGTGAATCTTTGAGATATCATCAAAGGAAGAGCCCTGTGCAATCATCTTCACATAAAGCTCCAGATCTTCCTTAGCCTTCTTCTGATCAGCCTCAGAGAGAGCCTTGTTCACTGTCTGACCTGTTGTGGAGTCAGTTGTGCTCTCATAAAGGTTTGCTGTGAAGTAAGAGTAGCTTGTGTAGTTATCCTCAAAGTAATCCTTCATCTCAGAATCGGGAACTTCTTTTTCTCCACCCTTCTGATAGAAGAAATCGAAGATTGCATTCTGCTTTACGCTTGCAAGGTAAGAAGACTGATAGAAGCTCTCAAAGGAAACGCCGTAAGGCTCAAGCATATCCTTGTAGGGAGTAGCAGTGTAGCCGTAAGCCATATACTCCTCATAGTAAGAGCCAAGGAACCAGTCCTTGCGAGCCTGCTCGTAAGCAGAAGCCTCAACCTCAGCATCAAGTTCAATGCCGTTGTCTGCAATCACCTGATCAAGAGCAATAAGGTTCTTTGTGATGTAGTCAGCCTCTTCAATCACCCAGTCAAGGCATACTTCAGTACCCTTTGCTTCGTCAAAGGTAGCCTCGATATCAAGGATAGAAGCCTCTTGGTCAAACTTGTCACCCTGCATATTGGAAATTACAGAGTAAGCCTGATTGTAAGCAGAGAAGAGTGAATAAACATAAACACCGATGGGATACTCCTCAGCCTCTGTCTTATAGCCCCACTCAGCCTTTGCTGTTTTGGGCACAGATGAGCAGGCACACAGACCTGCTACCATAAGTACAGCCAGAATCAGAGCCATGATTTTTCTTATATTCTTCATACAAAAAACCGTCCTTTTCTAAAAAGTCAAAACGCTCCTTATATTATACACAACAAATCGTGAAATTTCAACAATTATCGTAAAATAAACAGAATCTTCACCAAACTGTCAGATAACCTGCCTCATATTACAGACCGAAAAACTCCTTGAGAGCAGACAGCGGGTCGCTCTTTGACACACAGCGCAAAGCAACATAAGGCTTGTTGCCTGCAGAAAGCAGAGCCTTGCCGCGGGCTTTGCCCACAAGTGAAATAAGTTCGGAGTTTTTGATATCGCTGAGATACAGAAGCAGAGTTGTGTCGTTCTGCTTGATTTCGTAGATGCCCATTGATGCCGCACGGTTTCTGATAAGTGCCACATCAATAAGACCCATAACAGACTTGGGAATCTCACCGAAGCGGTCAATAAGTTCATCAATAACATCTGATGCCTGCTCCTGAGTACGCACATCAGCAATGAGCTTATAAACATCAAGTCTCTGGCTGAGACCGCCGATGTAGTTTTCGGGGATATGGGCAACAATGGCAATATCAATGAGGCAATCCCGCTCTTCTCTGTCTTCGGGAATCTCACCAAGTTCTTCCTTGACAGCAGTATCAAGAATTTTCAGATACATATCGTAACCGACGTCTTCCATATGCCCGTGCTGATTTGCGCCCAGCACAGAGCCCGCACCCCTGAGTTCCAGGTCACGCATTGCAATTTTCATACCCGAGCCGAACTCGGTGAACTCACGGATTGCGTTAAGACGTTTCTGAGAGATATCGCTGAGGTTTGCTCCTCTGGGGAATGTAAGATAAGCCCAGGCACGGCGGGTGCTTCTGCCAACCCTTCCCCTTATCTGATGAAGCTGTGAAAGTCCGAATTTATGTGCGTCCTCAATTATCAGCGTGTTGGCGTTGGGCAGGTCAACACCTGTCTCAATGATAGTTGTACACACAAGAACATTTATCTTCTGGTCTATCATATCACGCCATACTGCAGAGAGTTCCTTCTCGCTCATTTTGCCGTGACCTATACCCACAGAAGCCTCGGGAATAACCTGCTGTATATACGCTGCCTTCTGCTCGATATCCTCAACCTTATTGTGAAGATAGAACACCTGACCTCCGCGACGAAGCTCCTTGCGGATAGCCTCGTGGATAACTCCGCCGTCATACTCCAGCACATAGGTCTGCACAGGGTAGCGGTTGGTGGGAGCCTCCTCCAGCACAGACAAATCACGGATTCCGCTCAGTGCCATATTGAGAGTTCTGGGAATGGGAGTTGCAGACAGGGTGAGCACATCCACATTCTTGCAGACTTCCTTGAATCTCTCTTTGTGAGCAACTCCGAAACGCTGTTCCTCGTCAATAATAACAAGTCCTAAATCACGGAACTCCACGTCCTTCTGAACAAGACGGTGAGTGCCTATCACCATATCCAGTTCGCCGCGTTTGAGCATTTTAAGGATTTTTTCCTGCTCCTTGGGTTTTCTGAATCTTGAGAGAAGCTCTATGCGGACAGGGTAATCCTCAAATCTTCTGAGGGCTGTCTGGTAGTGCTGCCATGCAAGGATAGTTGTGGGACAAAGCAGTGCACACTGCTTTGAGTCGGTGATACACTTGAATGCAGCACGGAGGGCTACCTCGGTTTTGCCAAAGCCCACATCACCGCAAAGGAGTCTGTCCATAGGAGCCGTGCGCTCCATATCGTCCTTAATCTCTCTTGCACATCTGAGCTGGTCGGGAGTTTCTTCATACTCAAACTTTGCCTCAAAGTCCCTCTGCCATTCTCCGTCAGGAGAAAAAGCATAGCCGGGAGCTTTCATTCTGGCACTGTAAAGAGCAATGAGTTCCTTTGCCATATCCTTGACGGCGCGCTTTACCCTGCTCTTTGCCTTCTGCCACTCTGTACCGCCAAGTCTGCTGAGTTTAACCGCAGAATTTTCACGGGGGCCGATGTATTTTGCCACCAGGTCAAGCTGAGTTACGGGAACATAAAGCACATCTCTTTTGGCGTAACTGATTTTAATATAGTCCTTGACAATACCGTGAGTGTCAAGTTTCTGAACTCCCTCAAAAATACCGATACCGTGAACAGAGTGTACCACATAGTCACCCACGCTCAGGTCAGAAAGGCTGTAAATCTCCTGTCCGTTTTTGGGGGTTCTGCGTTTTTTCTTTTCCTGCACACCCTCGCGTTTACCCTGAGCATAAAGGTAGAAGTTCTCCTTTGTATACTCAAAGCCTGAGGAAAGTGTGCCTTTCATTATATATATTCTGCCCTGAGAAAGGCTCTCGTCATAGGTGGCATAGGTTGCCTTGTAGCCTCTTTCTGCAAGGGATTCGGTCAGATTCTGAGCACCTTTCTCTGTACCTGCAAGAACAACCACAGTGCTTTTTTCAAGCTCCAGAGGCTCAATCTCTTCGCAGAATTCAGACACCGTACCTGCAATGAAAGGCAGGGTCTTTGCGGTAATGCTTACAAGTTCAGAAAGGGGCAGAGTGTGGCTTCCCTGAGTAAAGGTATCCAGATAGCAGACTCCCCGCAGAGAAAGTTCATCGCAGATTTCCTTATAATTAAGAGAGAATTTATCAAGTCCTCTGCAAAGAATTCCCTCTTCAAAGTAATCCAACACATCTTCCTTGAAACGGAATTCCGCATTAGTCATACGGTCGCTCACCGCAGATTCGTCACACAGAAAGCACAGGAAACTTTCATCTATATAATCAAAAAGGGTTGCACTCTCTCCGTAGATAAGAGTGATGAATTTATCAAGGTTTGAAAGGTGAATTCCCTTTCTGATGCTGTCTGCCTCAATTCTGAGAATCTCCTTGGCTTTCAGGGATTTTTCCGCTCTGAGTGAAGATGCTTTCTTTTCAATCAGAGTTGCCAGTTCTTCCCTGTCAGAAATGAAGACCTCAGTGGAAGGGGCAAGGGTGATTTCCTCTACAAAATCAGTTCTTCTCTGGGTTTCAACGTCAAAGTAGTTGAGAGAGTCAATCTCATCACCCCAGAATTCCGCTCTTATGGGAGCCTCACTGTCAGGAGAAAAGAAATCAAGAATTCCTCCGCGGACAGAAAACTGACCCACACCCTCAATCTGGTCGCATCTTTCATAGCCTAAGAGTGAAAGTGCGGTAACACACTTATCAAGGGGCACCTCTTCCCCTGCACGCAGATAAAGGGTTGCATCTGCAAGGCAGGAAGGTGGAATTGTGTACTGGGCTGCCGCGTCTGCACAGGCTATCACACAATCACACTCACCTGAGATTATCCGCAGAAGCACAGACATTCTCTGATGCTCGTACTCACGGCTTTTGCCTGCAAGGTCTCTGAAAGTGAAATCCCTGTAAGGATACACACAGGCACGCATACCCATATTGCACAAATCCTCACAAAGGGTAGCCGCCTCCTGCTCAGAGGAAGCAACACAAAAAGCCCTGCTTTTCTTTTCATAGCAGAGCGAATAAATCATATTTGCTTTGTGAACTGCCGAGAGTCCCGACACAGCAAGGCTTCTGCCCTGCACACAGGCAGCGCTCACCTTTCTGTACTCAGAGGTTGCACTCAGCACATCAAATAGAAACTTCATAATTCCTCCAAACAGATTTGCAGAAATTCAGGTTTGTTTCCGTCAGTTGAACTTCTGCATTGCATCAGAGGCTCTGTCCTGCACCATAAGCTCCACAGCCTCACAAGCATTATCAAAAACCTCTGACATTATCTTTGCGTCCCCTGATGAAAACCTGCCCAACACCCAATCCTTCAGGTCGTATTCGGGGTGAGGCTTCTTGCCCACACCAAGTTTGATTCTGGGGAAAGCATCTGACCCTGTCAGATAAATAATATTCTTCATTCCGTTGTGACCGCCGTCACTGCCCTTGAGACGGATTCTCATTTTGCCTACATCAAGGGAGATATCGTCATAAATAACGATAACCTGTGAGGGCTGCACCTTGTAAAAATTCATTGCCTGAACTACTGCCTCACCTGAAAGATTCATATAGGTGGAAGGCTTCATAATAAGGCACTTAGCCCCTGCTATACGGCACTCGCCTGTGGTGGATTTGAAACGGATTTTCTTTAACTGGCAGTTGTGCTTTGAGCAGAGTCTGTCCACCGCCTCGAAGCCGCAGTTGTGGCGTGTACCCTCATACTGTCTGCCGGGATTACCAAGGCCCACAATAATATAATCCACCGCTGAATTTCCATTACCTTTAGACTTAAAAAACATAAACTGACTCCTGTAAAATAAAAGTCTTTTCTTTGCTTATAGTATGCAGAAAAGGGAAAAATCATTATTGCTTAACGCAAAACACAGGGAACAGCATAGTGCTGCCCCCTGTATAATCCGCATTATAAACTTTGTGCTTACTGACCGATAGTTGAAACAGGCTTGTCTGCGTAAATTCTCTCGATAGCATCTGCAAAAACAGGTGCAACAGGAAGAATTGTGAACTTGTCAAGCATCTTATCCTCAGAAACAGGAACTGTGTCAAGAAGAATGAGTTCCTTGATAACACTCTGGTCAATTCTCTCGATAGCAGGGCCTGAAAGCACTGCGTGAGTTGCACAAGCGATAACCTCTGTAGAGCCTGCATCAACAATAGCCTTTGCAGCGTTGCACAGTGTAC
>JAZQHL010000157.1:0-14546 GCA_045540595.1 Ruminococcus sp. | reverse complement strand
GGTAGCAATGGCTTATGTACAGTACAGAACAGCAGACGGTGTTCTTCACACTGTTTACTCTGACCTTGTAGAAGCTACAAAGTAATTAATAATTACACATAATAACAGACAACCCCGCTCCTTAAACGGAGTGGGGTTGTTTTATGCTCTGAAAATAGTCTACAATTTATTGTTGTTCTGATAGTTGTTTTTTGGCATAAAATTTGCATTGTTTTAGTTTTACTCGATTGACTTAATCGCTTTTGTATGATAAAATATAGTATCATCTTTTGCTTGTTTTTTTGTTGTTAAATTTTACAAAAACAGCAAATATCTGATTCTATAATTCAGAATTGGGGGAGACGTTTATGAAGAATTCTTTTCGCAATGCAGTGATAAGAGTGCTTACCGTTATGCTTTGTGCAGTAATGGTTATGACTACTTTTTCATTGCCCGTCAGCGCAGTGACAGCAGATGTTGCTCAGATGTCTGCCGGTAATTCTTCTCAGAAAGAGTATTTTGAACAGGTTGGTGCAAGCCTTGAATCTGCAGAAGAGTTTATCACTATGAGTAACAGGACTGATGATGCAGGCTCAACTCCTGTGCAGACTGTTACCAAGAATTATGTTTATGTAAAGACAGATACACCTCGTTATAACAACAGATATATTATTCTGCACGAGGCCACAGGCAACCTTATGTCCTACAAGGCATACGAGCCTGAAAATCCTGCTTCCTCTATTGTTTACAATCAGGACGGCAATGGTGATAACATGTATTACTTTGCTACTGATGCCGAGGGTAATGTAGACAAAAGTAAGCTCTACATTGACCACAGTGACCGTGATGAAGCTCTCTGGCTTGTGAGACAGGATAAAAATGCTAGCTACGGCACTGATGATATCCAAACTGATGATGTGCTTTCTAATGACACTGATGTAAACGTAGAAGGTGTAGCAAATCCTTTCCTTGACGGTGTAACCAGATACCACCACGCCTTTTTATATAAAGGTTTAGGTCCTGTATGGAATGCTAACGGAACCATTGACACTGATGTGCCTCAGAACGGTGCATACTGGTACAGTGTTACCGGTATGGATGTTGATGAGGGTGGTACACAGGAAAGATTTCTTCGTCTTTATGTTGATGATATGTATGGCGATGGTACATCGACTGTAAACACTCAGCTTGAGCTTCAGGATGACGGTACTTTCTTAGTTTATCGCAGAGTAAAACCATCCGGTCAACCTGCAACTTTCTATATGCTCACTTGTGACAGTGACGGTGTATGGAAAACTGTTGCTATTCAGAATCTTGACGGAACAACCGCTGAGACAACCCGCGACAACTATAAACTCAGTTTTTACAGATATACATCTGATTCTGGGTTTAAAACTGTAAACTTCAAGGGCTACCAGACCTATGATGTTTTAGCAGGCACAACAAAAGAGCAGGTGCTCGGTACTATCGCTCAGAATATCACTGTGATGAATATAACCAACAAGAATATGACAATTCCCTTCAGCGGTGATACAGGTAAAGTTGGTTATTATTACATTGACTTTTCAGCAGATTTTGACTCCTCTGCACAGAGAACACAGAGTTCATACAATGCTGTTATCAAGTACCGCAATGATGACGGTACAGACACAGTTGTGGGCTCTCTCTCAGTACGTGTGCACGACGAGATTGCAATCAAAGGCACAGCTTCTATAACAAACCTTGCAGGTACCGTTCCTCAGAATACTACAGAGGGATATATTGTTCAGAATATTGTTAACGATCAGAATACAGACTGTACCTTTACTGTACAGGTGAAAACAGCACAGGGTGTTCAGACCAAGACTGTTCCCGTAACTATCGGTATGCTTACAGACAGCAACGGCAAGGCAGTCAGCACTGTAAACAACGGTGTAACAGAAGATCTTACACTCACATATATGGGAGAGGTTGTAACAAACAACTTCACACTGACAGTTGATGACTCTGACGAAGCCCTCAACTATCCTGTTTATCCTGAAGAAGGCTCTGTTACCGTTACAAAGACAGGTACAGCGGTTGGCAAGTTCAACGAGACCGGTGTTGCAAACATCAATCTTTCCACAACAGGTATTCCCCAGAACAAGGGCGTTGACATGATTGTTGTAATGGACCTTTCCGGCTCAATGAGCTACGGTGTTACAAACACAGTCAGAGTTAATGAAACTAACCTTGAAACTTCAAGAATTTATGCTCTGCAGGAATCACTCAGAGCTATGATTGCTACCCTTAAGGCAAGTGATGTTGACTACAGAATCGCAATGAGCGACTTCGGTGATATTGACTCCTATGAGTTTGACAAAGCGGTAGTTGATAAAACAAACCCCGACAAGTTCTTCTTTGACGGTGACGTGGATGGTTACTGGGACCAGAAGTATACATGGGCGTTAGGTGCAAGACGTGAGTTTTACAATCATCTGAACTATGTTCACGGTACATACGGCGAAGATTATACAGATGAGAGCGGAAATAAAGTTGACCTGGATAACCAGGCTATGCCTTACAACGTTTTTGACAGAAAGTATGAGAAGGCATATCCTACTTATACAGGCAGGATTATCCCCAATATTTACACCGGCAGCCACACTGTAGGGGCAGAGGCCTTTGTAAATGTTGACACATTTGATGATTCAGCAGTTGAGTCTCTGCTCAATGAGGTTGCAATTCATCAGAAAAACTCACTTGGTACCAACTACGACATAGGTCTTGAGTATGCATACCAGCTCGGTTATGCAATTCAGCAAGAGAACATCTCCAAGGGTCTGGACAGAGATATTATCTGTGTATTCATGTCTGACGGTGCCGCTATGCAGTACAACTACTTCAGCGGACGTGCTGTAAACCAGTCATGGGCAGATTGGCTCAGAGGCGACATTGAATTCGATAAGTTCCAGCACAATGCACCTTCTGATCCAAGTGCTTCTCCTGAACTTGTCTCTGTTATGAATGCTTTGCTCACAAAACTTCAGAAGGGAAACCTTGAAAATCCCAAGTATCGCGTAAAAGAGCATCTGATGAACACAAGCGGAGAGGTAAATCCCAACAATGCATCAGGTGAGGTTGCTCCTAAAGAAGTAACAGAAAATACCACAACAAAGTATTACTTTGACTTCTCTGAGGAGGATATTGCAGCCATTTCAAATGAGACTACATTCTATAGTGCAATGAGCAAACTCAATATTGATATTTATTGGGAACTTATGTGCAGAATAGCAGATGCTAATGGACTCAAGGAATATGCAACTGCTGCAGATATAGATGCTGATCTTTTAGCTCTTGCTAAGGCTAATAACCTTATATATCCCACAGATCAGACACAGTACTATCCTCAGTACACAGGCACAGCAACAGATTTCTTCACAGCAATGTCTGAACTCGGCATTAATTGCAACTGGGAACTGTTTGTTCAGATTGCAACACAGAATATTTCAGACGGCAGACTTGATACCATTTATACTGAACTTACCACTCTTGCAGAAGGCAAAGAGTGGGGTACACTGAGCCCTTACTACTACTTCTACAACGAAGAAGGTAAAAACTGGTACGCTGAGGCTATCAAGGGCAGCAGAGCAGAGCTTTATCCTGTTGTAAACAAGTATGCTTTCAGCAACAATTCAGAGGATACCTTTGCTTACTACGGTGATGTGCGTAATAACTTCAGCACAGACACAGGTCTTGAACTTGACGGCAAGGATTACATCTCAGGTTTCAGAGGTCTTGATATTCCTATCTATACAGTTGGTCTTTCACTTTGTACAGAAAACTATCTGACAGAGGATATTGCAAAGAATGTTCTTGCAAATATCTCATCAGGTCCCAGCTATGCATTTACTGCAAACAACAAAGAAGAACTGATTGACGTATTTAACACAATCGGTACATCATCTGCAGTTGCAGCAACAGGCTCTTACTTTGTTGACAAGATGGGTCCCGAGTTTGACCTTTATACAAGAAAAACCGTTACAAATGAAAACGGTGAAACAGTTACAATCAATGTTGAGCCTAAGATCAGAGTTCTTGAGTATAAACTCGACGCAAACCACGAGCGTACAGGTGCTCCCATTGTTTACGAAACAGTTACCATCTCAGAGGACTTACAGGGTAATCTGATTGTAACATCTGACAAGATATATAATACCGTAGAGGATTCAGACGGAAACCTGTCTCAGGTTTATCCCAATATCCTTCAGAGTGATGGTATTATTAAAGCCAAGTACTTCTACTACAACACAAATAAGTATGTAGATGAGAATAACACAGGTGTTGTCCGTATAGACCTTACAGGTGACGGAGTAGGCGACTGGAATCTTGATGCAGAAACCTTCTTCTGGATTATCGGACCTATCGGTAACACAGAAATGGTGCTTGACTATCAGGTTTACCTGACAGGTGCTATGGAAGGCGAACGTGACCTTGGCGTTTACGAGACCAACACAAGCGCAAAGCTGGGTTATGTAAACTACCTTGGTAACAACTGCAGCAAGGACACAGTTTCTCCTGCATTCCCCTGGCCCAGCCCCTTCGCAGGCTATGCATTCTACCTTGTAGATGAAAACGGTAATCCCCTGAATGCAAACGGAGATCCTTCCACATTTACTGACAGTTACAAGATTGCAAATCCCCAGTACATTGAAATGCTCCTTAACGGTGCAGCAAATGTTATCACACCTGATGGTCTGATAACTGAGGAAATGAGCCTTTTCTATGATCTCTATGACCCTGCTGCAAAGTACGAGGTTGCGGTTAATTCTGACGATACAGGTTACTGGAATATTACCAAGTCAGACGGACTTGGCAGCACAACCTACGTTACAAACTACGGCGGTGCTCCCACAACCAAGGATAGCTCAGAACTCACTTCTGAAGCTGCTTATGACCGTACAGTAGTATGGTTTGCACTGAAGGTTGTGAATATGACAAATCCTGACACTGTAGTTATTGATTACGGTCTGCCTGTGAATGTTGATGTTCTTGCAAACGATGCTATCAATTCAGAGAAATATACACTTGAGTTTGTAGAAAACGGCTCTGCATTTGACAACGAGCTTGCTGCAGCAAAGCAGAACGACAGCAACATTACACTTGATAAGTACTTAGGCTCTGTGCCTGTAACAGAAACTGCAAAGTTCAGCACAACTGAGGCTCAGGGCACTTACGGCAAGGCTGTGGTTGCTGACAATCAAATCAGTTACACACTGAACACTACAAACGGTATGCAGATGAGCGAAGAAGAAGTATTTGCTTACGCTGCGTACCATGAAGGCACAGGCTCTGCAAAGTCAGGCAAGGGCTATCACTATTCAACCCTTACTGTTATTCCTGCAACTTCTATCTACTACGAAGATAACTTCGTAAGCTTCAATGTTTACGACCACGATACAGGTACAGCAGTTACTGAGGATACTCCTCACTATGATGACCTGAAGTGGACAGATGCAGGTACAACTCTTCAGAAGGTACAGGCTCAGGACCGTCCCGGTGAATATCCTCTGGCAGGTCTTGATGCAGGTAATGTTTACGGATACGATGAAGCTTATGCTGATAATATGAACCTTTACTCAATGGGCTCTTCCAAGCTTATCAATGTAGGTAATCATACTTTCGCAGACGGTACAACCGCAAAAACAAGAGCTACTGCAAACTTTACATTCAAGGGCACAGGTTTTGACATTGTCAGCCTTACAAGCAACACAACAGGTACTATTGTTATCCAGGTTGCAGGCAAGGACGATGTAAAGAATGTAAATAAGTTCTTTATGGTTGACACCTACTACGGATATGCTTATGACCTTTGCGAAGTAAGTTACATTTATGAAAAGGGTCAGTGGAAGAAGTCTGTAGGCGAAAAGGCAGCAGACGGAGTTTTAGAGAACAAGGCTGTAATGCCTGAAAATCCTGTTGAGGGTCAGGTTGTTACAGGTGTTGAGTATGTATGGATAGTTGATACTGATGCTGAGAATGCACTGTATCAGATTCCTGTTATGAAGATTGAAGACCTGCCCTACGGCAAGTACGACGTTACAATTACCGTTGCTTATGCACCTCTGTTTGATCATGAGCAGTATGGTGACGCTCAGAACTTCGACTTCTATCTGGATGCAATCCGTATCTATGACCCTGCAAACTATGGCGCAAACAGCGATGTGATCAAAGATGCATATATCGCAGATAACGAAGGCTGGCCAAAGTATGAAGAGGTCAGAAACCTTATTCTCAAGGCAGAATCCTTCGGCTCTGCACAGGACAATCAGGTTGTAAACGGTGCTGTGTTTATTGATAACACTGAGGCTGATCCCCAGACAGGTGAAGCAACACCCACAATTACTGATTATCTGAACTTTGGTCCTAACAACGAGGTTTACCTTGCACCCGGTCAGGCAATCGCCTTTGAACTGGACGGCACTAATATTGATAAGGCTCTTATTGCAATGAAGAGTATCAGCGGCAACGGAACTGACGTTAAGATTTTTGCAGCAGATACAAATGTTGCAGATGCTGAGGTAAAGGTTATCAATACAGCAACTGACCTCTACTATGACATCACTTCCCTTGCGGGAAAGGTTGTAGTTATTTATAACTGCAGTGATAGTTCCGAGGATCTGTTGTCTGTTACAAATATCAGAACTACTTATTCTTCCGACCCCGGCACAGAGGTAAGTGTTGCTGATAATGTGAAAATGTCAGATGAGTATGCTGCGGTTGCGCTGAAGGCATTTGAGCCCAAGCCTGTTGAGGAAACAACAACAGAGGCTACACCTGACGAAACAACTGCCGATGAGCAGGAGACTACAGCTGCAGAGACTGAAACTTCTTCTCAGGCTACAGAAACTACTGAGGTTACTACTACAGATACAACTGAAACTGTTACATCTGCTCCTGCAGAGGATACAACAGTTACAGATAACACTGAGGCTACAACTCAGCCCGAAAATAATACAGAATCCACCACGGATAATACAGTAGAGGACCTTGTCCTTCGTGGTGATGCAAACCAGGATAAGACGGTTAACATCAAGGATGCTACTGAGATTCAGAAACATGCAGCACAGCTTCTTACCCTTGAGGGTGACGCACTGAAAGCTGCAGACTTTGATACAGACGGTAACGTAAATATCAAGGACGCAACGGGCATTCAGAAGTTTATCGCAGGTTTGTTCTGATGATGAATTACGGTGGCTGTGATATTTCCTTTGATTTATCACAGCTGCCTGTGAAGTTTACGATTATTATATTAGGGTGGATCGGGTCAGATAACGGACCCTGACTTAGGAGGTACGAAAAATCATGAAAAAATCATATTCTGCTCCTGATATTGTTTTTGAGAGCTTTTCGCTGAGTACAAGTATCGCAGCCTGTGACATAGAGACAAACTTTTCTGTGGGCACCTGCGGCTATGAGGTTTATCCGGGATTTATGATCTTCAGTGTTGGTATTGACAGATGTGGAGTGCCCATTGAAGGTGAAATCTTTGAGACTTCTGATGGGGATTCTATATGTTATAACAACCCCAGTGGTCTGACTAACTTGTTCAGCTCATAATAAATATATTTTTCAGACCGCAACCATACAACAGGTATGCGGTCTGTGCGTTTTTTGGAGAGAATAATATGACCGATAAAATCAATAACACAGGAGCACCTAAAAAACTATGGCTGATTATTGCAGCAGTTATTCTGGCGGTGCTTGTTGTTCTTGGCAGTGTGCTTGCTGTTGTAATCGGCGGTGACAAACTGCCGTCTTTCAACGGCTCTGAACTGAATATCAGAAAGTTTACTCCCATTACGGTTTATGAAGGTCTGCAGGTTACAACGATGGGGGACTACTCGGGTCTATTTCTTGAGGATGGATCTGATGAAATTGTGACATCAATTATGATGATAGTCCTTGAGAATACATCTCAGAAGGATTTACAGCTTGCCAGAATCAAGGCAGAGTCTGAGGGCTTTACTGCAGAGTTTGAGGCTACCAACCTTCCTGCAGGTGAAAAAGTTGTTCTGCTGGAGAGTAACCGCCGTAAAACCTCAGGTGAAAACTACACAGCCCTTTATGCAGAGGATGTGGTGTTCTTTCAGGAAAATATGAGCCTGATGGAAGATACCTTCAAGGCTACCTTCGGTGAAGGCTTTGTTGAGCTTGAAAATATCAGCGGTGAAGATGTAGAGGGTACTACCTACATTTACTATAAGAATATTGCAGATGACACACTTTTCGGCGGTATCACCTACAGAGCAAGAATTGAAGAAGAAATTCCGAAGGGTGAAAGCGTAAGAGTGCTGACAAATCATTTTTCTGAGAAGAACACTGAAATAATGCAGATTGTGAATGTGAAATAAAGTGGAAAGATACTATAAAATTGCAGGCGTAACCTATTGTATCACAGGCGGACCTGAAGCTATGCTCTGGGACGAGGGTGTGCTTGAATACTACAAAACTGAAGATAAAACATACACAAGGTGTATTGAAATAAATATCACGGAAGAACTGACATCTCCCAGGGGTATACTGGTGTTTTCTGATGATTACAGGCAGGTATACCTGTGTGGTGGGAATACATACATAAGGTATGAGGGGACGATCAACGGCGATTTTCAGAACGCCTATATGCGTATAGAAAGAAACCTGAGTGGCACTTATGTACAGGTGAAAAGGCAATGCCTTGGCTGTAAGTCTGTGCTTACAGCAATGGAGATTGAGCACACAAGTGTAGAGAATTCGGGAGTGCTTTTTCACGCTGCCTGCATAGAAGTTGAGGGTGAAGCGATTCTGTTTACTGCACCTTCGGGTGTGGGCAAGTCCACACAGGCAGACCTGTGGTGCAAAGAAAAAGGCGCAGAACTTATTAATGGCGACAGATGCATCATTACCGATGTTGATGGAAAATACTTTATGTGCGGTGTTCCTTACTGCGGTAGTTCGCGTGTCAGAAAAAACAGAACGTTACCTTTGAAAGCTGTGGTTTATCTGACACAGGCTCCTGTGTCCGCAGTGCACAGATTGTATGGGCTTAATAGTTTCAGAAGTCTGTGGGAGGGCTGTTGCATAAATACCTGGTGTAGCAGCGATGTGGAGAAAAGTGTGGAACTTGTGACAGGTATTGCTGAGAATGTACCTGTGCTGAAACTTGACTGCACTCCTGATGTGACAGCGGTCAATGTGCTTGAAAAAATGCTTGAGGAGTTGAGTGCAGATGGAAACTAAAAGAACAGAGCCCTTGATTGCAACTTATCTGCACCACAAAGGCGGAAAACTGGGATTGCCTGTAAGCGGTACCTTTGAACTTACTGCCCGTTGCAACTTCAACTGTCCTATGTGCTATGTTCATCTGTGCAAGGATGAAATTGCAAAAAGGGGACAGGAACTTACAGCACAGCAGTGGATTTCTCTTGCAAAGCAGGCGACTGACGCAGGAATGATGTTTGCCCTTATTACAGGAGGAGAGCCTTTTCTCAGAAAGGATTTCTTTGAGATTTACGATGCAATGAAAAATATGGGATTGATGATTTCCATAAACACCAATGCATCACTTGTCAGAGGAGAAACACTTCAGAGACTTATTGATAATCCTCCTTTCCGTATGAATATATCACTTTACGGCGGAAGCAGTGACACATACAAGAATATGTGCGGAAACGATGCTTTTGAGCAGGTTAAAGAAACTATCCGTACACTTAAGAATGCAGGTGTGGATATCCGCCTCAATCTTTCTCTGACACCTCATAACAAGGCAGATATGGAACGGATTTTTGAGATTTCCCGAGAACTTTCCGTGCAGATTAAATGCAACACCTATATGTATCCTCCTGTGAGGGTAAAAGGCGAGGCTGAAGAGGGCAGAAGATTTTCACCTGCTGAGGCGGCACAGCTTGCAACAAGCTGGGAAAAACTCAGACTGAGCAGGGAAGATTTCATCACCCGCGAAAGAAACCTTCTCAGCCTTTGCTCTGTGGACGAGAATTCCTGCACGGTTGATGCTGATGAAGGTGTTTCCTGCAGAGCGGGTCGTTCAAGTTTCTGGCTTACCTGGGACGGCAGGCTCCTTCCTTGCGGAATGATAACTTCTCCCTGTGCACAGCCTTTGTCTGATGGATTTCTGCCTGCCTGGGAAAAGGTGAAGGAAGAAACTAAAAAGATACGTATGCCTCATAAGTGTGTGAATTGTCCCAAAAAGAAAATCTGCAATATATGTGCCGCAGTATGTGTAACAGAGACTGGTGCTTTTGACAGGGTGCCCGAGTATATGTGTCACTATACGGACGAACTGCTTTTGCAGGCAGAAGAGTATCTGAGAGAGGAAGAATAATATGAAAATAAAAAAAGAACTTGCAAAGCGTCAGGTGGGAGGAGATACTTTTCTGGTTCCTCTTGGCAAAACCGTTTATGACCATAACGGCATTTTTGTTCTGACAGAACTGGGTGGTTTTATCTGGGATTTACTGCCTGAGGCTGAAAGTATAGATGATATTCTTGTCCGTGTGCTTGAGGAGTACGACGTGTCTGAAGAGGTTGCACGAAAGGATATAGAGTCATTTCTTGACAAACTCAGAAATATGGAAATAATTTGACAAGATTAATTAGTTTGCAAGTTATTTTTCTTGGTATTCGTTGACAATTTTTTTGACTATGATAAAATATATTTGTAATCATTGACAGATTTCCTGCGCGTTTGTGCGGGTTATCTGTCTCTCTATTTTAATGTTTTGTTTTATTTTATACAAAGTTAACGGAGGCGGTATTGTGAAGATTAAATTCAGCGGACTTCTCAGAAGGTCTATGGCTGTCTTATTGTGCATCTGTATGCTGATGTCGGTTTCTGTACTGGCAACAGGTGCGGCTTCAGTGAATACGTCTGAAACAGGTGCAACTGCAAATAATCTTGTTTTTGATGCACAGTCAGAGGTGTTTACACTTTACAGCGGAGGCTCACCCTCAACTGTAATGGAGTACGACTGCGGTAATGCAGTTGCAAATGACGGCTCAAAATCTTATCTGAGAATTATTCAGAACACCACAGAAGCTGATTACCTCAGTTATATCCAGACCCTGAAAAACAAAGGCTACAATGCGGTTATGTATAACAAAACAGTTGCCGCAGACTCAGGCTATAACAGGTTTTCAAGCTTTGTTTCTTCTGAAGGTACATACAAGGTTTACACCTATTATTTCCCCTTCTACAAAGAAACTAGAATCATTGTGGATACTCAGGCAGACACAGTAGAGGGCTTTAAGTATGTTTCTGAAACAGGTCAGAGCGTAGAGCCTCTTCTCTGTATGTATGGCCTTTCCATGTCTGAAAACGGCTACGATAACAGCACCACCACAGAATATGCTACAGGCAAAAGAAACTGCGGTGCTTTGTTTGTTATCCGAATGCCTGACAACAGCCTGTTCATTCACGATGGCGGTGACATTGAGCAGTGGGACGACCAGGCTTGTGATGACTTCCTTCAGTTCTGTCGTAATCTGACAGGTGTGCCTGAGGGCGAAAAAATGATCATTAATACATGGCATATTTCCCATGCACATACAGACCATTATCTTGGTCTGCCCAGATTCTTCTCCCGTCATCACAGCGAGTTTGATATGAAGAACATTATGTATAATATCGACATCGAGCGTACCTATACAACCCGTGACATGTATAAGGTAGTGCGTATGGTAGCAAGCTACTACCCCGATGTAAGATATTATAAGCCTCACACAGGTGAGTCAATCAACATTGAGGGTGTAAACCTGGATGTTATCTATGCTGTTGAGGACAGATACCTCCCCAACGAAAACGGTGAGATTATCACAGACTATCCTGAAATTGTAGACGGAAAGGCTGTATCCGCATATGACCTGGGCGGTACATACCGTGAATTCTGCTATGAATCAGACGGTAAGAGTGATTTCAACGATACTTCATCTGTAATTAAGGTTACCTTCACCAAGGGCTCAGAGAGTGTCGACAGTATCCTCTATGCCGATATGAACCTGGCACAGCAGATACTCTGGGATATTTATCCTGACAGCTACCTTGAAAACAACATTATGATGATTCCTCATCATGGTTTTGATGTTCACACTGAGCTTTGTGCTATGTCAAAAGCAGATATCTTCCTGTTTACACAGCACAGAGGTGCAATCTATGGTGCAGACGGAGACTTGTCCACAAAGGACGGCGCAGGACTTTATCGTCCCGCACTTTACAAGAATTACCTTGAGATGCAGAGTGCAATCGAAACCGAAGGCAGTAAGACTTACTGGCAGGGTAACGAAACTGCAGTTGTATCTCCCTTTGGTGTAGCGGTTGATATTCCTGAGACCACCGAGGACACAGAGGCACCTGATGGTTATAAAGTTTACCTTATGGACGTAAGAGCTTTCGTTTATGAGGGCTGGAGCCCTGACGGCAGTGATAACATTGTATCCGGCAGTGACTTTACAACTGATGTAAACGCGGTTGAAACCGTTACAAACAACTTTGTTTACACAAGAGTGGATTATCCCGGCTATAATGGCCGTTACGTTATAGTTCATAATCAGTCTGACAATATTATGCACTATACTGCAACAACACCTTCACAGCCGGCAACTTCAATCAGATATAATCAGGACGGAAATGCTCCCGATGTTTTCCACTATGCACTCAACAGTGATGGCTCGGTAAACAAGGATTATCTGTATTTTGACCATAGTGACCGTGACGGAGCACTGTGGATTCTCAAACAGACAAAGAAAGCCGCCTATGGTAACAGTGAAATTGCCGACCATGCTGAGCTTTCTTACACTAACAACGACAGCCCTGTTACTATATATCTTGGCGCAGATAAGCGTTATCATCACGTTAATATGTACAAGGGCATCGGTCCTGTGTTCAATGAAGACGGTACTATAAGTGCTGTCAAGAACGGTGCTTACTGGTATTCTGCAGAAGGTGCAGATGCAGAGGGCGTACAGGAAAGATATATTAACTTCAACGAAACACTGGCTGATATGTACAGTATTGATAATACCGCTACTCAGTATGAGAGTTTCAGTGATGGTACCTTTGTCATTTACCGTAAAGACGGAGATGTTTTCCATGTTCTCTGCTGTGACGAGCAGACAGGTGAGTGGTACAGCAAGGCTTACACTGCTGATGAGGCTAAGGCGGATATCGAATCCCTGAAGGTAAGACTTTATAAGTACGGCACAGGCAAAGGCGTCAAGGCTGTAACTCTTCAGGGTGCACAGACCTTCAATGTTGTTGAAGGTGTTGCAGGAATAAACGTTCTTGAGCGTATTCCCAATGAACTGATTGTAAGTGATGCAGCAAACAATCTGATTCACATTCCCTGCAGCGGCACAGAAGGCAAAATCGGTTATTACTATCTCAAGTTTGAGTCAACCTTTGACTCATCTACAAAGAGAAAAACAGATGATTATCAGGTAGGCGTTTACTACCGCAACGATAATGCCACAGATACAAAAGTGGGTGAGGTTACAGTTCATGTTCAGGGCGATATCCTCATTCCCGGCACTGCACAGATTACTCAGACAACCGGTATGGTTCTTAAGGGCTCTTCTGCTGACACAGTGCTCAGAAACGGTGTGTCTGCTTCTTCAGAAATCTGCGACTTCACAGTTCAGGTAAATACTCTGAACGGTCACGTAACAAGAACTATCCCTGTTACTCTCGATATGCTTACCGATTCACAGGGAAATGGGATTTCTGTTTCTGCAAAAGGTACCTTTGAAAACCTGACTCTTACTTATGAGGGTGAGGTTATTACAAACAACTTTACTCTGATAGTTTACGAGCAGTACACAGTTACCTTCAAAGACCACGACGGCACTGTGCTTTATACCCAGACAGTGTTGGAAGGTGAGGCTGCAACTGCACCTGATTCTCCCACAAGAGAGGCTGATGTAGATTATATTTACACCTTCAAAGGCTGGGATAAGGACTTCACAAATATCACAGAGGATACAGAAGTAACTGCAACCTATACAGAAACACCGCAGGTTTATTACCTGAGAGGTGATATGAACGACTGGCAGGCAGTTGATGTTATGACAAAGAACGATGACGGTAAATACACCTTTGTTACAACTCTTCCTGCAGGTACTTACGAGTATAAGGCTGCAAACGAGAACTACTCTATGGAGTGGCCCTATGGCAGCAACAAGTCCCTTACTCTTGATAAAGAGAGCGTTGTTACCTTCACACTTGATACCAAAAACAACACAATCGAAGCAACCTATGTAACAGTTCAGAAGAGCTACACAGTCACCTTCAAAAACTACGACGGCACGGTGCTCAGTACCCAGACCGTATTTGAGGGTGAGGGTGCAAAGGCTCCTGATGCTCCCACAAAGCAGGCTGATGTTGACTATGTTTACACCTTCGCCGGCTGGGATAAGGATTTTGCAAACATCACAGAGGACACAGAAGTAACTGCAACCTACACCGAAACACCTCAGGTTTATTATCTGAGAGGTGATTTCAACTCCTGGCAGGCAGTTGATGTTATGACAAAGAACGATGACGGTAAATACACCTTTGT
>JAZQHL010000156.1:0-19123 GCA_045540595.1 Ruminococcus sp. | reverse complement strand
TGATGCCTCTGTGCCTGCAAGAGAAATCTGTTCGCTGATTTCTGCTGAGGGAATGAGTTTTTCTGCAACGGTTACACGGTAGTTTTCAAGGTATACTACCTTCAGTTTTCCGTTTACTCTGGGGTCTGAGTTTATCTGGTTTGCAAGGTCAACAATAAACTGGATAATCTGCTTTGCAAAGTAGTAGCCTGGAGCCGCCTTTGCACCGAAAATATATGTTCTAGGGGCAAAATCCATACTGGGATTATCTCTGAGCATCTGATAGGTTGCCATAATATTCAGGGCATTCAGAAGCTGACGCTTGTACTCGTGGAGTCTCTTTACCTGTACGTCAAAGATTGAGTCAGGGTCAATCAGAACACCTGATGTTCTCTTGATTTCCTCAGCCATTCTCACCTTGTTCTGACGCTTGATTTCAGCCAGTTTGTCAAGGACTCCTCTGTCTGAGGCAAACTTCTCAAGTTCTGCAAGCTGAGACGCATCGGTAATAAATCCGTCACCGATAAGGTCAGTGATAAGAGAAGAAAGTCCGGGATTTGACTGATTCAGCCAACGTCTGTGAGCAATACCGTTGGTAACGTTTGTGAATTTTTCGGGAGTAATCCCATAGAAATCTGAGAAAACAGTATCCTTGAGGATATTGCTGTGCAGTGCTGAAACACCGTTTACCTTGTGGCTTGCCACAACTGCCAGATTTGCCATACGCACATAGCCGTCACGGATAATGGACATCTTTGCAATCTTATCCTCAGGTGTGCCTGCTTCTTTGAGTTCACTGCACCAACGTCTGTTAATTTCGCAGACAATCTGATAGATTCTGGGAAGTTTTGTGCGGAACATATCCTCACTCCAGCACTCCAGAGCCTCTGCCATAACTGTGTGGTTTGTGTATGCAATGGTACCTGTAACAATTCTCCATGCCTCGTCCCAGCCGTAACCGCACTCGTCCATTACAATTCTCATAAGTTCGGGCACAGCCAGCACAGGGTGAGTATCATTCAGGTGAATTGCTACCTTATCGGGTAGGTTTGTAAGAGTTTTGTATACTCTCAGATGGCGCTTGATAATATCCTGAATTGTGGCAGAAACAAGGAAATACTGCTGATTGAGTCTCAGGCTCTTACCCTCGGTGTGGTTATCGCCGGGATAAAGCACCTTTGTGATGCTCTCTGCCATTGCTTTCTGCTCAATCGCTCTGAGGAATTCTCCGTCATTGAAAAGCTGCATATCAAAGTCTGAGGAGTCTGCCGCCCATAGTCTGAGTCTGCTGACGCCCTTGCCGTCATTACCTGTGACAATCATATCGTAGGGCACAGCGTGAACTCTTGTGGCGTTCTCTGTCTTTACAAGATGAATTCCATCAATCCAGTTTTCTACAAGATTTCCGTTGAAGTAAACATCAACGGCCTTTTCGGGATGAGCGTGAAGCCACACGCTACCGCCGGGAAGCCAGAAATCAGGCAACTCTGTCTGCCAACCGTCAACAAGCTTCTGGCTGAAAATTCCGTACTCGTATCTGAGAGAATAGCCCATTGAGGAATAACCCTGAGATGCAAGTCCGTCAAGGAAACAGGCGGCAAGTCTGCCAAGACCGCCGTTGCCAAGACCTGCGTCAGGCTCCTGCTCATAAATTTTATCAAGGGTTACACCGAAGCTTTCAAGGGCTTTTTCTGCAACCTCTTCTATTCCCATATTATACAGATTATTCTTAAGGGATCGACCCATCAGAAATTCCATACAAAGATAGTAAACAGTCTTTTTCTCCTGCTTCTCTACTTTTGCTGTGAAGTCCGAATAATCCCTGCTCATCTTCTCTCTGCACACAAGAGCCAGTGCTTTGTACAGAGTCTCGTTTGTTGCCTCCTGAGGCTCAACGTGAAAAACTGTGACAAGTTTTTCTGTTATGGCATTTATCAAATCTTTTACTTTAATATCTTTGCTCATAATTCCTCCTGATTTTCTATACTGTGATTATAGTCTAAAAGGGGTGTGGTATCTGTCGATATTCGTCAGACTACCTAATTAGTTTTTAAATCCACCAAAAAACATAGTAAAATTATACTATATAAATCAGATTTTTTCAATACTTTATCACACTAAACATAATATTTGGCGGTAACAAATAAGTAACGAATAAAAAAGTGGATTACAATTTTAATATTTTTCTTTGTTATTTTGGGTTTTTGTACTATAATTAAAATGGATAAATATCTTACGAAGGAAGGCTTACATAATGGAAAAGAAAAATGTTGTAATTTATGTAGCAGGTCAAAGATTTTCAATCACTACAACCGACACAGAAGAATATGTTATAGGCATTGGCGAAAAGGTTGACGTTATGATAAAGGGAATTGCAAAGGACAACCCCAGACTCAACCGTGACGCCTGTGCCATACTTGCTGCCCTCGACCTTTGCGATGACGAAACCAAACTCCGACAGATGATGGAGGTGCTTCGCTCTCAGGTAAAGGATTATCTTGAAACAAACGAAAAACTCCGCGAAGAAAACGAAGCCCTCAGAGCACAGCTTGCACAGATGAAAGAAGCAGCAACTTCCTCAGAAATTTCTGAGTCTTCCGAAGAAGCAGAAACTACACCTGAAACCGAGGCTGAAACCGCAACCGCTCCAGCAAGCCCTGTTTTTTCCAGGTCTGAATCACTTGTTATGGCTGAGGCTTCCGAGAGTGAAACAAGACACACCGCCTTTGTAGGAAAAGACTTCCGCTCAGGCAAGAAGCAGAAGAAAAACAAAAAGCACGGCAAACATCAGCCTGTGCAGACACCTGCCCCTGCAGCAAGCACCTCAGTCTCTGCAGACACAACCGACGACCAGTCTCCTTATCATCAGTTCAGCATTTTTGATGATATAGTAGAATAATTCCAAAACACCAAAGGAGTGGGGAATATGAAAAATAAAATAGAAATCCTTGCTCCTGCAGGAAGTATGGAAAGTCTGATTGCCGCTGTGCGCTCAGGTGCAGATGCAGTGTATATGGGTGCGAAGGCTTTTTCTGCCCGTGCATCAGCACAGAACTTTGACCATACTGAAATGAAAGAAGCAATCAGTTACTGTCATATCCGAGGGGTAAAGGCATATCTGACAGTCAACACATTGATGTTTGATGAAGAACTGCAGAAAGCCCTCAGTTTAATCAGAGATGCCTACATTGCAGGTATTGATGCTGTTATTGTGCAGGATATAGGTCTTGCACAGCTTATCAGAAAACATTTTCCCGATTTACGCCTTCACGGCTCCACCCAGATGAGCGTGCACACACCTTCAGGCGCAAAGGCTCTTTACGATATGGGCTTTTCACGGGTTGTTCTCTCCCGTGAACTATCACTTTCTGAAATTTCGCAAATCAGAAAGAGTTGTCCCATTGAGTTGGAGGTATTTGTTCACGGTGCCCTTTGTATGAGTGTGTCGGGACAGTGCTATTTTTCTGCAATGCTGGGCTCCCGCTCAGGAAACCGGGGAATGTGCGCTCAGCCCTGCCGCCTGCCCTTCAAGGCAGAGGGCGGCAGTGACCACGCCCTGAGTCTTAAGGATAACAGCCTTATTGAATATATAGAAGAACTTCAGAATCTTGGTGTTTCATCTGCAAAAATTGAGGGCAGAATGAAACGCCCCGAATATGTGGCGGCGGCTACCTCTGCCTGCAGAGAAAAACGGGACACAGGTTTTGTTTCAGACACAACAGACAACTTTCTTAAAAATGTATTTTCCCGTACTGGTTTTACTGACGGATACTTCACAGGCAAACGTGACGGCTCTATGTTCGGTCACAGAAGAAAAGAAGACGTAACCGCAGGAAGCGATAAGCTTCTTTCGGAAATCCGTATCACATACAAAGACGAAACGCCCAGAGTCCCCGTTACCTTTGAATTCACAGCAAAGGTGGGAGAGTGCCCTTCCCTCACTGTTACAGACGGCACAAACACCGCATATTCGGAATCAGACACTCCCTGCGAGGAAGCACGGAATGTGGCACTGAATACCGACAAAGCCTCATCTCTTCTGAACAAATGCGGAGGAACTCCCTATTATGTGCAGGAAATCACCTGTCATATCGGTGAGGGAGTATCTCTGCCTGCAAGCAAGATAAACGAACTGAGACGCAACTGCCTTGAAAAACTCTCAACCCTCAGAAGCGCTGTAAACCGCACCGCTCCTGACGAAATCACTCCCCGGCTTGAACCATACAGTTGCAAAAAAGAAGGTGCTCCTCTCAAGAGAGCACGATTCACAGACACAGACATTCCCGATTATTTCAAGGACTTTGACCTGGTTTTTGTACCCCTTCTCAGCAAGGCGGAGAATATAAAAGCACTTGCAGAACAGGGCTTCAACGTAGGCGTTGAGATTCCCAGAGGTATGTTCGGCAGGGAAGAAACAATAAAAAAAGCACTGGAAAGAGCACAGGAACTGGGTATAACCCATGTGCTTGCATCAAACATCGGTGCTGTGTATTTGGCAAAAGAGATGAATCTGACCGTTCATGGTGGATTTGGTCTGAATATCACAAACACAGCCTCACTTATGTGGGCTCAGAGTATGGGTCTTGAAGATACAGAGCTCAGCTTTGAACTTACAAAAGACCGGATTGACTCTCTGGGGGGCTCAATTCCCCGAGGAATTATATCCTACGGATACCTGCCTCTGATGCTTACAAGGTGCTGTCCCGGTCTTACTGCAAAAAGCGGATGCAAAGGCTGCAGTAAAAACAAAAATCTGCAGGATAGAATGAATAAAAAATTCATTTTCACTTGTGACGGAAACTGCACCGAAGTGCTCAACTGCGTGCCGCTTTTAATTCCCGACAAGATTAATACATTTTTGAAACTACATTTCCACACTTTCCGCTTTAGTGTGGAAAACTCTGTGGAAAAAGTGGAAAACATCATCAAAAACTCAAGTAATAATCAAAAATCCAATGATTTTACCCGCGGATTATATTACAGAGGAGTTAAATAAATAACAATTCTTTAATGTTCTCAGGAGAATTATTACAGAGAACTAAGTTTAATTCTCTACAAAAAATATAAAAATTTTATGTTTCCCACAGGGAATTTCCAAATGGAATTAAAATTAATTTTTGCAAGTTATAATTAAAATTTGCAGGAAAGAGGATATAATGGAACAGAAACTCAGAATTAAGAAAGTAAAAGAAAACGCTCAGATACCCAAGCGTGCCACAGAAGGCTCTGCGGGTATGGACCTGTACGCTTGTATTGATGCTCCCGTTACCATCAAGCCCGGTGACCTTGCACTCATTCCTACAGGCATTGCCATTGAACTGCCCTGTGCACAGTATGTGGCCCTGCTTTTCGCCCGCTCCGGACTTGGAATCAAGCACGGCATCTGCCTTTCCAACGGTGTGGGGGTTGTGGATTCTGACTACCGAGGTGAGGTCTGCGTAGGTCTTTGCAATGTTTCAGACAAAGAGTACACCATTGAGCCCTTTGAGCGTGTAGCACAGATGGTAATTTCTCCTGTTTCTCTGATGCCTGTTGAAGAAGTGACAGAACTTTCTGATACAGACAGGGGTACAGGCGGTTTCGGTTCCACAGGTAAACAATAAAAATCAAGAAAAACCGTGATTAATTCTGTAATTAGCGGTTGAAATCTGATTATCTATAGAGTATAATTAATAAGTTAAAGTATATTTTATTGTTATATATATCATATACGCTACCAAAAAGTATCAAACTTCTTTTGCGCTTGACGCAGGAAAGGGGCAAATAAATGTTTTTCTCATTCACAAAAGATATCGGTATCGACCTGGGTACCGCTAACACACTGGTATTTATGAAGGGCAAGGGTATTGTCCTCAGAGAGCCTTCTGTTGTTGCAGTTGATATCCGCAACGACTCCGTTCTGGCTGTAGGCTCTCAGGCTAAAGAAATGATCGGCCGTACTCCCGGCTCCATCGTTGCTGTCCGTCCCCTTAAAGACGGCGTTATTGCTGACTTCCAGATCACTGCTTCCATGCTGAAGCATTTTATCAGAAAGACAGTCCGCTCAAACTTCTTCTCCCGTCCCCGCATTGTTATCTGCGTTCCCTCCGGCATTACCGAGGTTGAAAAGAATGCAGTTGAGGATGCAGCACGTGAAGCAGGCGGAAAAGACATTGAACTTATCGAAGAGCCCATGGCAGCTGCAATTGGTGCAGGTCTGCCTGTTGCCGAGCCTACAGGCAGCATGGTAGTAGACATCGGCGGCGGCACCTCTGAGGTTGCAATCATCTCTCTTGGTGATATTGTTACCTCCTGCTCCGTACGTGTTGCAGGTGACAAGTTCGACGAAGCCATTATGTCTTACATCAAGAAAAAGTACAACCTTCTCATTGGTGAGCGTACTGCTGAGGATATCAAAACAGGCATCGGCTCTGCATATCCTTATGAGGACGAGGGTGAGATGTGTATCAAGGGCAGAAACCTGAT
This sequence comes from Ruminococcus sp., assembly GCA_045540595.1. Classification (GTDB taxonomy): domain Bacteria; phylum Bacillota; class Clostridia; order Oscillospirales; family Acutalibacteraceae; genus Ruminococcoides. The sequence goes on along the minus strand of JAZQHL010000156.1, from coordinate 12,679 downwards.
GGACGGACTTCCCAAGAACATCACAATCACTGCAGCCGAGGTAAGAGATGCTCTGGCAGATCCTCTGGCAACCATCATTGATGCGATCATCAACACACTGGAAAAAACTCCCCCCGAGCTTTCTGCCGATATTATCGACCACGGCATTATGCTTACAGGCGGCGGTGCCCTGCTTCGCGGTCTTGACCTGCTCATTATGCAGCAGACAGGTATGCCCGTACACGTTGCAGAAAGACCTCTTGACTGTGTTGTAGACGGTGCAGGCAAGCGCCTTGAGCTTACAATGCCCACCGAATACTACCGCTCAAGAAGAAAGTAATCCTGAATACAAAAAACATTCATCGGGGAACGGCTTTCCGTTCCCCGAATTTCACCGGAGGCACATTGTGAAAGACCTGATATCTTCCAAAAGTTTCAAAAAGTTAATATGTGTTCTGCTGGTTATTGCGGTGGCTGTTACCATCACTGCAGTTTCAGGCAAGTCTGTGGTTTCAAGCCTGCTGAGTTCTCTTACATTGGGACTTCAGGAGGTTTCTGCAGCTGTGTCTGAAGAAGCAAACAAAAAGTCCTACGACGAACTCCTTGAAGAGAACAAGGCTCTCCAGAACGAGGTTAACGAATTACGCACTCAGCTTGTGGACTACTACGATGTAAAGCAGGAAAATGCGAGACTCTGGAGATACTACGACCTTAAGCGTGAGTATCCTCAGTACGAACTTCTGCCTGCTACCGTTGTGCGCCGTGACCCCAACGATGATTTCTATGCTTTTACCATCAATCAGGGCAGAAGTGACGGTGTAAACATCGGTGACCCTGTTGTAACCGAAAAAGGCCTTGTGGGCTGGGTTTCAGCCGTTGATGCTTCCACAAGCCGCGTCAAAACCATTCTTTCGCCTGATGCAAAGGTAGGCGCTATCGACTCTGTATCCCGTGACAGCGGTATTGTAACAGGCAGTGTCACACTTGCTGACAAAAACCTTACAACAATGACAAAAATCTCTGCTCTCAACACAATGAAGCAGGGTGACATAATCATCACAACAGGTATCACAGGAATATATCCTCCCTCAATTATTGTAGGAGAGGTAACAGAAATCCGTTTTGACGAATACGACACCTCAAAATACGCAGTTATCAAACCCTATGAAGACATCACATCTGTCCTTGATGTGGTAGTAATCACAGATTTTGAGGGCAAGGGGGAAATTTCCGAAGGCTCTGTTGAAGACATTACCCTGCCTTCAGTTTCAGCCTCTGCAGAGGATACCTCAACCTCCTCAGAACAAGGAGAGTAATATGGAAGGCAAACTTAAATTTTTGAGATATGTTGCCTATGCCATCGAGGTCTGCGTCCTCTATGTGCTGTCGGGCACACCGGGATTCCTGCCCGAAATACTGGGTGTCAAGCCTCTTCTTCTTCTGCCTGTTGCCATTACCATAGCAGTCTTTGAAAGCGAAGTAACCGCTATGATTTTCGGCGTTATCTGCGGATGTCTGTGCGATGTAGGCTTCGGCACCGACATCGGCTTCTATACCATAGCACTGACAATCCTGTGCTTTGCCTTCGGCTATTGCGCACGCAATTTCTTTGTTACCAACTTTACAAACGCAATGGTCATCGGCTCTGTCACAATTACAGTTATGCTTACTGTGCATTTTCTCATATTCACTGCAGGCTCGGATATGCCCAACCTTGCAGGACATTTTGCAAGACATTATCTCATAAGAATTCTGTATACTCTCCTGTTTTTACCGCCTTTGTTCTGGTTCAACAGGCTTTTCAGGTCTCAGATGATAGAGTCCTGATATGACTCACATTTCATAAAACATTTGCAAAGGAGTGAAAGGTATGATAAAAAAATACTTAAAAGATAATATCCGCGCCGTAATCTGCCTCTCACTTGTTGCAGTTTTCTTTGTTTGCTTCACCATAAGGCTCTTCAACTGGCAGATTATTCAGGGTGACTACTACCGTGAAGAGGTTGCCACCACTGCCAACTACAGACTTACCTCTGACGATACAAGAGGAGAAATTGTGGACGTAAACGGTGAGCCCATTGAGGCAAACACCACAATGTACTCCGTCATCATCGATAAACTCTATATCAACGGAGATTTAACCGTAAACAAAGTTATCACCACTCTTTTCGATATCTTCGAAAAGAAGAATGTTCAGTGGATCGATACTCTGCCCATTGTTGTGGACTCAGAGGACACTTATCAGTTTTCTTCTGAGGAAGACGCAGAAGATGCACTTGAGTATCTGCGCTCAGCCGAAATGCTCGACCTGAGTGTGTATGCAACTGCAGATGACTATATGGAAGACCTGATTGACAGGTATGACCTCGCCGAATATTCCGAGGATAAAAATCTCTGCCGTAACATTGCTTCCGTGCGATACAATATGGAGCTTGAGCGTTTTTCTTCCATCAACCCCTATACATTTGCAAAAGAACTTTCGCAGGAAATGACTGCCATAGTTTCCGAGTATTCCCAGTCACTTCCCTGTATTGATATTTCCACAGTCAACAAACGAATCTGCATAGACGGCACCCTGATGCCTCACATCTTAGGCATCACAGGTCCCCTTACAGCAGAGGAATATGAAGAAAACAAGGACAAGGGTTACTCCTACAACGACATCATTGGTAAATTCGGCATTGAAGCCGCTATGGAGGAATACCTGAAGGGTGAGGGCGGCACAAAGACCGTATCCAAAAACTCTGACGGTACAGTTATCAGTGTTGTGGACGTAGAGCCTGCAAAACCCGGTAACACAGTATATCTGACCATTGATAAAAGACTTCAGCAGGTAGCAAACAAATCCCTCAGAGAAAATGTTATTGCTGCTCAGACAGCAGGCAAACAGTTGAGCCTTCAGAATGGCGGAGAAAAAGGCTATGGTGAGGACTGCACAGCAGGAGCTGTGGTAATGCTGAATGTCAAGGATTTCTCTGTACTTGCCGCTTCCACCTATCCCACCTATGATATTACAAAATACAACGACGGTGACTATTACACGAAACTGCTCAATGATAAAACCCTGCCTCTTTATGACAGAGCGTTCACAGGCTCCTTTGCTCCCGGCTCAGTTGTAAAACCCGGCGTAGCCCTTGCGGCACTTGAGGAAGGCGTTGTTTCAGAATACACACCCATCACCTGCACAAGACGTTATGACTACTATCCCTCAAACGTAGTAAATTGTATGGGCTACCACGGCGGTCAGGACGTTTACGGTGCAATCACCCGTTCCTGCAACTACTACTTTGCAGAAGTAGGCAGACTGCTGGGAATTGATACTATGTATCTTTATATGGAAAAATTAGGTCTTGGTGAACGCACAGGTCTTGAGATTTACGAAGCCCGCGGATTTCTTGCAGGCAGAGACAGTTCTTCATGGCTTCCCGGTAACACAGTACAGGCTGCCATCGGTCAGTCTGATAACACCTTCACCCCTGTTCAGCTTGCTACCTACTGCGCAACCATTGCAAACGACGGTGTTCGCCTCAAGACACATCTTGTCAGCAAAGTTACAAGCTACGACCGACAGGAAATCGTTTTTGAAAACGACCCCGAAAAGCCTGTTGTTGTGGAGGATTTACAGCTTCATCCCTATAACCTTTCTGTAGTACAGACCGCAATGCGTCAGGTTGTTGCCTCTGAAGCAGGTACCGCCTACTGGAGTTTCTACGGTTATGATATTCCTGTTGCTGCAAAGACAGGTACTGCAGAAAACACAGGCTCTGACCACACAGCATTTATCTGCTATGCACCCTATGATAAGCCCGAAGTGGCAATAGCTGTGCTTCTTGAGCACGGTGCAAAGGGTACCTACTCCATGTCTGTTGCCCGTGATTTGCTGGACGCTTACTTCTATCCCGAAACCGCAACAGAGCCTGCAACCCATAATTCACAGTAAACTACAGCCTTTTACCGCAAGATAAAAGGCTGTAATATTTTTGTCAAAATTTGCGATTAAAGATGTTGTTTTATCAATATTGCCCAAAATCCCGACCTATATTTTTACATATAAAAAGCAGATTTTAATTGTCCTGTTTGTGTTTTTATGCTAAAATATATATGAGGTACTATTTTATGAGCAAAGTTATCGTTCTTGCTTCAGGCAAGGGTGGCACAGGCAAATCCACGGTTTCTGTGGGTCTTGCGGTTGCCTTGGTAAAACTTAATAAAAAGGTACTGCTTGTTGACTGCGACAGCGGTATGCGCGGAGTTGACCTTATGCTCGGAGTAGAAAAAGAACTTATCTACGATGTTTCCGATGCTGTAGGCGGCGGCTGTGATAAATCTGCGGCAATCTATGTTACCCGTAATATTTACGGACTCTATATGATGCCTGCGGCACTTTCTGCTGATGATGAAGTCAGCCCCTCTGTGCTTAAACAGCTTATCAATGAAATCAAAGATGATTATGATTATATCCTCATTGATTCCCCTGCAGGCACAGGCTCAGGCTTTGAAGCGGCGGCAGCAGCAGCAGACTCAGCCCTTATTGTTATCAATCCCGAACCCACAAGTGTGCGAGGTTGCCTCAACATCAGACAAAAGCTTATGCAGATGGGCATAAATGATGCCCGCCTTGTAATCAACCGCTTTCTGCCTGAAAGGTTCAACGCTCTCGGCATTTACAAGGACGTGGATTCACTCATTGATATCACTCAGACTCAGCTTATCTCAATTATTCCCGAAGATTTCCAGATTGCAGCCATTGCACAGCGGGGTGAAACAGGACAAAAATCTGTACCCTCTATGCTTGCCTTCAGAAATCTTGCCGCAAGACTTGAGGGTGAAAATCCTCCTCTTGCAAAGAAACTGCTGGGACTTTAATTTGTTTTCTACCTGATTATTCAGGGGTTATATTTAGGATAATGAGAATACGTGAACGGAGGTTAAAGAATAATGAATATCGCAATTATTGCTCACGACGAGAAAAAGGAACTGATGGTACAGTTCTGCATCGCTTACTGCGGAATCCTCAGCCGTCACACCATTCTTGCTACAGGTACAACAGGCAAGATGGTTTCTGAGACTACAGGTCTGGAAATCAAAACCTTCCTTGGCGGAAGCCAGGGCGGTGGACAGCAGATTGCAGCTCGCATTGCCTGCAACGAAATCGATATGCTGCTCTTTTTCCGTGACCCCCTCAATCCCAAGCCCTCTGAGGCAAACGATATGAACCTTCTGCGTCTGTGCGATATGCACAACATTCCCGTTGCTACAAACATTGCAACTGCAGAGGTGCTTATCCACGGTCTTGAGCGCGGTGACCTTGACTGGAGAAATATCCTCAAGTAATCATCACCACTAATATTTATCAGGAATTTTCAGACTCTTGCTGTATGGCAGGAGTCTGTTTTTTTATTGGTACACAAATACAGAAGAAGCTTTGTGAATCAAAACACTTCCATATTTATGCAAAAGTACCATTTTTATTATGCAAAAACCTTGTCTATTTAAGTCCCATAAACATTGATTATATCGAGGTTTTGCAGTATAATTGTATTTATAGTTTTTTCAAAAATGAGGTGTTTTTATGAGTTGCTGTTGCAATCACGCAAAAAGTGACCTTAGTCTCCTTGAGCCTGTGCTCTCAGAGTACAAAGATGTGAAGGGCTCCCTTATCACAATCCTGCAGAAAGCACAGGACATCTACGGCTATCTGCCCACAGATGTTATCTATCATATTGCTGAGCAGACAGGCAACACTCCTGCAAAAGTTATGGGTGTTGCTACCTTCTACACTCAGTTCAGACTTACTCCCGTAGGCAAGTACCTGATTATGCTTTGTCAGGGCACAGCCTGCCATGTAAACGGCTCTGAGCGCATTGAGGCTGCCATCACAGAAGAACTTGGAATCAAAGACGGAGAAACCACAGAAGACGGTCTGTTCACACTCAAGTGTGTGGCTTGTCTGGGCTGTTGCTCACTTTCTCCTGTTATGATGATAAACGAAGAGACCTACGGCTCTCTTACTCCTGAGAAGGCAATCCGCATTCTCACAGAACTCAGGCAGAAAGCGGGGGAAGAATAATGAGAATAGTTGTCGGTTCAGGCTCCTGCGGTATTGCTGCAGGCGCAGGCAAGGTTTACTCTGCTCTGGAAAGGCTTGTATGCAACACAGAGATTTCTCTTGGTGTTACAGGCTGTATCGGTATGTGCTACCTTGAGCCTATTGTAGACCTTTACGAAGAAAACAATCTCAGAGCCCGTCTTGTCAGAGTTTCTGAAAAAGACGCAGAAGATATCGTTAAATCCGCACAGACAGGTGACCTGTCTTTTGTTGAAAATCTTACTATTTCCGCTAATGATGAAAGTTTCCTTTCTCAGCAGACAAGAATCGCACTTCGTCACTGCGGTGTGATTGACCCCACAGATATTGACGCATATATGAGCACTGACGGCTACAAAGCCATCGAAAAAGTCCTCACCACTATGACTCCCGAAGATGTTATTGAGACCATCAAGGTTTCAGGTCTGGCAGGCAGAGGCGGAGCAGGTTTCCCCACCTGGTTCAAGTGGAATGCTGCCCGTCAGTCACAGGGAGAAGAAAAGTATCTTATCTGTAACGCAGACGAAGGCGACCCCGGTGCATTTATGGACCGTGCAGTTATTGAAAGCGACCCCCACAATCTCATTGAGGGTATGCTTATCGGCGCTTACGCTATCGGCGCAAAAGAGGCTGTAGTCTATGTCCGCGCAGAGTATCCCCTTGCAATCAAGCGTCTTGAGAATGCTATCTCTCAGGCAAAGGCAAAGGGTCTTTTAGGTCAGAACATCTTAGGCACAGACTTCTCCTGCGAAATGAGAATCAAAGCAGGTGCAGGTGCCTTTGTATGCGGTGAAGAAACTGCTCTTATCGAATCCCTTGAGGGTAGCCGAGGTATGCCCAGACTCAAACCTCCTTTCCCTGCACAGTGCGGTTACTGGCAGAAGCCCTCCAACATAAACAACGTTGAAACCTTTGCAAACGTTCCCTGGATTCTTCTAAACGGCGGTGAGGCTTTCGCCTCAATGGGCACAGAAAACAGCAAGGGCACCAAGGTGTTTGCCCTGACAGGTAAAATCAAGAAGGGCGGCCTTGTGGAAATTCCCATGGGTATGACCCTGAGAGAAGTTATCTACAACATCGGCGGCGGCATCAAGGACGACAGAGAGTTCAAGGCTGTTCAGATGGGTGGTCCCTCAGGCGGTTGTATTCCTGCAGAGCTTCTGGACACTGTTATCGACTACAAAGCCTTAGGTGCAACAGGCGCCATCAGGGGCTCAGGCGGTATGGTTGTTATGGACGAAAGCACATGTATGGTGGCTATGGCAAAATTCTTCCTGGATTTCACCGCCAAGGAAAGCTGCGGCAAGTGCGTACCCTGTCGAATCGGCACAAAGCGTATGCTTGAAATCCTTACCCGCATTACCGAGGGTGAGGGCAAAGAGGGTGACATTGAACTTCTTGAGGAGCTGTGCAATGCTATCAAAGACGGCGCACTGTGCGGTCTTGGACAGACAGCTCCCAACCCTGTACTCACCACAATACGTTATTTCCGCCACGAATACGAGGCACATATAAACGAGAAAAAATGTCCTGCACACGAGTGCACAAGCCTTATCACCTATGAGATCGACAAGGATAAGTGCAAGGGCTGTACTCTGTGCGCAAAGAAGTGTCCTGCAGCTGCTATTACAGGCGCACTCAAAAATCCCCACGAAATTATCACTGATAAATGTATCAAATGCGGACAGTGCCGTACTGTATGTAAATTCGGCGCTGTTAAGACTTTATAAGGAGGTGTCACTATGAGTGAAGTAAAACTTACAATAAACGGTATTGAAATTACTGCAAAACAGGGTGACACCATACTCAGAGCGGCACAAGCCAACGGCATAGAAATCCCCACGCTCTGCCATCACGAAAGCGTAAAGGTATTCGGTGCCTGCGGTCTGTGTGTTGTTGAGGCTGAGGGTATTCCCAAGCTTCTCCGTGCCTGCAGTGCTACTGTTTCTGAGGGAATGAAAATTAACACCGAATCCGAAAGAGTTGTAAAAGCCCGCAAGGTTGCCCTTGAACTTCTTATGAGTGACCATAAGGGTGATTGCTTAGGTCCCTGTGTGCTTGCCTGCCCTGCAGGTACAAACTGTCAGGGATATATTAAAAAGATTGCAGAAGGTGACGACAGAGAGGCTGTTCGTATTATCAAAGAAAAACTTCCTCTGCCTGCATCTATCGGCAGAGTTTGCCCTCACCCCTGTGAGAGCGAGTGCCGCAGAGCTCTGGTTGAAGAGCCTATGTCAATTGCATTCCTCAAGTATTTTGCGGCTGATAACGACTTAAACTCAGAAAACCCCTATAAACCCGAAATTTGTGAATCCACAGGCAAGACAGTTGCTGTTATCGGCGGCGGCCCTGCAGGTCTTACTGCCGCATATTTTCTCAGCACAAAGGGTCATAAGGTTACTATTTTTGATGCCATGCCCAAAATGGGTGGTATGCTCCGTTACGGAATTCCCGAATACCGTCTGCCCAAGGCTGTCCTTGACAAAGAGATTGCACTTATCGCAGACTTAGGCGTTGAGATGAAGAACAACGTGAAAATCGGCAAGGATATTACATTTGAAGAGATAAAATCTCAGTTTGATGCTACCCTCATCGCAATCGGTGCATGGAATTCTATGAGCACTCGCACAAAGGGCGAAGACCTTGAGGGTGTAGTCGGCGGTATAGATTTCCTCAGAAAAGTTGCACTGGGTGAAGAAGTGAACATCGGCAAGAATGTAGCCGTTGTTGGCGGTGGTAACACCGCAATGGATACTTGCCGTACCGCTGTCAGGGTAGGCGCTGAGAATGTTTATGTAATCTACCGCAGAACCAGAGCAGAAATGCCTGCTGAGGATATAGAAATCCAGGAGGCAATGGAAGAGGGAGTAGAGTTCCTTTTCCTGACAAATCCCGACGAATACATTGGTGAAAACGGCAGAATAACTCAGGTTAAGCTTCAGGTTATGGAACTTGGTGAACCTGACGAGTCCGGCAGACGTTCACCTGTTGCAAAAGAGGGAGAATTCAGATATCTGGATGTGGATACCGTCATTGCTGCCATCGGCCAGAAGGTAAACACCACAGGCTTTGAGGGTGTTGAGCTTAATTCCCGCGGCATCATCAGTGCTGACGAGTATACCTTCCGTACAAATCTCGAGGGTGTTTTCGCAGTTGGCGACGCCACAAACCGCGGTGCTTCCATTGCAATTGCCGCTATCGGTGAAGCTCAGAAGGCTGCAGGAGTTATCGACAGTTACCTCAAGGGTGACTGCGTACCCTACATTGCCCCCTTTGTAAGCAAAAAGACAGTTACCGCTGAGGATTTAGCAGATAAAGAGAAGGCTCCCCGTGCAAAGATGCCCCACAGAAGTCCCGAGGAAAGAAAGCACGATTTCAAAGAAATCAACCTTGGTTTCTCTGAAGAGACTGCAAGGGCTGAGGCTAAACGTTGCCTTGAGTGCGGTTGCCACGATTACGAGGATTGCTCACTTATCCGCCACGCAAATCGTTATACAATCCACCCTGAACGTTTTATGGGTGCTCTGCACACAGGCTTTATGGAGCAGAGGCTTGTATCCATCGAGCGTAATCAGGATAAATGTATTCTGTGCGGACTTTGTGTTAGAGTCTGCGACGAGGTTGCCCATAAGGGAATTCTTGGTTTTGTAGGCAGAGGCTTTGACACTGTAATCAAGCCTGAATTCAACAATGCGGATATCACTGAAATTTGCAGAAACTGCCGCAAGTGTGCTGAGGTTTGCCCCACAGGCGCTCTCCGTATTCTTGAAAAATAATCAATATATAAACAACAAAGCCGTAGGAAATAAATCCTACGGCTTTTTTATTCACAATAATATTTATCCTCTGCCCATTTTGCAGGGTTATTCTCTATATATTCCCATATTCTGTAATAATCCTCATAATCACGGATAATATGGTCATAAAAAGAACGTTGAAATATATTCGTTTCTAATTCTCTATTTACAAATCTTTTTAATGTTGACACAAGGTGTGGAAGAGTCGCATTCGTAGGGGACGGCGCCCTCGACGTCCCATCGGGATTATCGATAAAAATTATCATATGTATATGATTCGGCATTATTACATATTTATCCACAACTACATTATTAATCTTATTGGTTGAAATTATATATTTATTAACAATCTCGCCTGCATAAGTCAGTTTTATTTTCGGGGCGTCAAAGGTGCCGCCCCCTACGATTTCGCATAGTGTTTTCACTTTATTCTTTGTACATATTGTTACAAAATATACTCCGTGTGAGCTATAATCAAAATTATTCAGCCGAGTTGGTTTTCTTTTCTGTAAATCCATATTTACATCACCATTATTAAAATAACACAAAAGCCACTGCAAAGCAATTATCCCTGCAGTGACTTTGTTTGTAACATCTGTAAGTTTTTCAGGCAATGTCCACCTTGCTGAATTTGAAGATGTCCTCAACCTTTGCTCTCAGAGCAGTTGCAATATCCATTGCAAGTTTAAGTGAAGGATTATACTTGCCTTTTTCAAGTCTTCCGATAGTTTCACGGCGGACGCCTACTTTCTGAGCAAGCTCAGCCTGGCTCATCTTGCATTTTTTGCGGTATTCTTTAATTAAAGTTGTCATTCTTTCGCCCATGACTTTAGCTCCTCTCTGACATAATGCTGATTAATACGTTTCATATACCTATGCATATTATATCTGAGAAAACTCAGGATGTCAACGAGTCTTGAAATCACTTTTTTTCTTGCTTTTTATCCCTTCTGTTTTCTTTTTTATAACATAAGGGTGAATTACAAATTTCCAGACAAACAAGGGAATAAAAAACAATAATCGGAGTGGTATAAGCAGTACATCTCTGACTCTCGGGTCTTTGAATGATCTTTTTTCTCTTACAATCACTCTTTTCCATTCACCACAACCCTCACATTTTTCTTCATCTTCTGAAATAACATATTTCCTTTGCGAGTCATTTGTGCCATTTAGTTTGTTCCAACACTCTAAGCAATATTCAGCCATATTATCACCCTGTATATTATATCACCGTTGCATTGCAAGTGCAATGCATATTTTTGTAACAATTAAAGATACACTATAAGCAATACAATTGTATTGCGAGGTTTTAATATGGGTAATTTCAAGATTCCTTCTGTTCCGCCAACCACCAACAAAACTATTCGTTTTCCTAACGACGTTATTGAAAAAGTAGAAAACGCTATCCGTGGTAAGGACTGCACTTTTTCTGCTTTTGCTATTGCTGCTGTCCGTTCAGCTCTTGAGGATATAGAAGAATAACAAAAATCCACCGGCTAAGCCGGTGGTATTTCAGATGCGCCTGAAAGGCTCTGTTACAAGCAGCACCTCAAGGCGCATTTTTTATCCGACACTTGCATTTTCACGTTCTTCATAGTATGAACTCTCCTTGCCTCCCCTTGTCAGGGGAGGTGGCAAAAATCTTTGATTTTTGACGAAGGGGTAGTATGAAATTTCCAATCAAATATTATTTCAAATATAAGCTATTTTTCACTACCCCTCAGTGTTTGCCTACGGCAAATCCAGCTCCCCTGACAAGGGGAGCCAAGAGATGGAATCCAAAACTTCGCTATTTCACTTCTTTTTCTAAGTCCATTTGCTATTCAACCATTAATCCCATATCATTTCTGTTTATCGCTAAAGCTTTTTTGAAACCCCGATACAATCGGGGTTTTCGTTTGACAAAAAATACCCTGCAGTTTCGATACTGCAGGGTATTTTTATACTATCCTGTTGTGGGTTTCGCCTGCAAAGAATCGGCTTATATTCTCTGCCATCATTCTGACGCATCTTGCTCGTGCCTCGGCACTGCCCCAACCCATATGGGGAGTCAGACAAACATTATCATAGCCCAGAATATCATAGAAGGGGTGCTCCTTTGTAAAAGGCTCCACAGAGTACACATCTACTCCAAGTGCACCGATTCTTTCTTCTCTGATTGCATCTGCCAAGGCTTTTTCGTCAGTTACAGCACCCCGGGCAGTATTGACCACCACTGCGGTTTTCTTCATACTCTCTATTCTTTCTCTGCTCAGAATTCCTCGGGTTTCCTGTGAAAGTGGCAGATGAATTGACAGAATATCCGACTCTCTGCACAGAGTATCTATATCTGCAAGAGGGAATTCACCCTCCTGCTTTCTTCTGCACACAAGAACTCTGCAGCCCAGTGCCTTAGCCACTTTCGCCACTGCTGTGCCTATTGCTCCGCCACCCAGCACACCCCAGGTCATAGAAGAAACTTCGTGATAAACAGGGCTTAGTTTATTAGCCACTCCGCTTTTGCTGTATTCACCCGAATGAACAAAATCTCTGTACTCGTTCAGATGTGTCACCAGAGAAAGAGCCATTGATACCGTCACCTGAGCCACGCTGTCTGTGGAATATCCCGGCACATTGCAAAGGGCAATGCCTTTTTCTTTGAGATATGCAATATCTATGTTATCATAGCCTGTTGCCGCCACGCAGATAAGTCTGAGATTGTCTGCACCTTTCAGTGTTTCCGCATTCAGTTTTATTTTGTTTGTAACAATAACCTGAGCATCTTTTACTCTCTCGCAAACCTTTTCCTGTGCAGTTGTGGGGTATTCTGTACACT
>JAZQHL010000155.1:0-4652 GCA_045540595.1 Ruminococcus sp. | reverse complement strand
CTGTAAGAATACATACCTCTCTCAAGAGAGATTTTTTCAAAATTAGCCATATTTATCTACTCCTTTTCATTAAAGAATAATGCCTGCTGTTTCTGCATCAGAGCAGATACAAAGCACTTCTCTGCCCTGTGTATCTGCCTTCACCTTACCGTCAGCAGTGGCAACAACACCCACAAAGCCTAAAGCAAGTTCAGCCTTTACAGGCACATTCACAAAACCGCTCACCTGCACTGCAGCGTAGCCCTCACGTACACTCAGGCACACACCGCAGATTTTGTCACCCTCTTCACAGGGTGCAACCGTACCGTTTGCTGTAATCTTCACCAGTGCTCCTGCCTTAAGGTTTTCGTCGCACTGAAAAGTAACTGTGTTTTCCATAAAACCCTTAAAATCAATATTCATATTAACCTCCGTCAGATTCTGAATTCTTTGTTACCTGCAGTCTTTGTGCAGGCTTTGCCCTGAGTCTTTGTCTGAGGCATAAAGATGTCCTCCGCCTTTTTTCTGTAGACCTGGGCAAATTCCTTAAGCTGAGAAACCGAAAGACCCTTCAGGGCACTCTCCATGGTTTCTCTGGAGATACCGCACTTTGCAACTGCAGAAAGCCTCAGCACCTCGTTTTCAATTTCCTGTCTGTACTCGTCACCCTGACGAGCTCTTTTTTCAAGGTCTGTAATGTGGTCATAAAGACGCTTTGCCTCACTTACACACAGGGTGACGCTTTCACCCTGAGAAAGGCTCTTCATAATATTTTCCATACCTTCATTCTCCTTTTTGCGGGGCTCTTCAAAGGACTTGATAACCCCTGCTTCTCTCTGTGCAGGCACCGCCACAAAACTCCACTCATAAGCATCTGTCACATCATACAGTTCAAAGTAACAAACCTGCCCTGCATAGGTTTCGCCCTTAATGTGTCCGCAGTGGGAGTCTCCTCTCTCGCCTGCACACACAGAGCACCTTGAGTGCCTTGCGCTTATGCCCACACTGACTTCTTTTCTGATACCGCTTTCAATCTGCACAATCACATCTTCTGTGGATTTGCATCTGGGCATATAGGCTCTTGCCACCAGACGGAAGTAGTCGTCTCCCGTAGCAGTCTTACGCCCCTGCACTGCCTCCACACTGCAAGAAAAAATCCTTGCGGTCTGGTTGTTTGCTCTGGGGCTGTGGTCATAGATACCCGTTTTGCCCACAAAGAGTTTTTCCATCTGAAACAGTGCCTCCACGGTAAACCGCTCAAAGTCCCTGTCCACGTCGTTGTCGCACAGCACCACAGTGAACACATACACTTCTTCCTCAGTGAAAGGTCTGCGTGTGTAACTGTTGATAAGTTCCAGCTCCTGTGCCGTCACAGCACTGTTTTTACTTTTGATTATTTCTCCTGACCTCAATGTGTCACCTCCAACGATTTTTCAATCTCTGAAGCCTTGGCATTCATATACCTTGCATTTGCAAGCTCCACCTCGTCCTGAAGAGATATGTTATCCCACTCCACCTGCACTCCGCAGTCAGCTCCTTGAAACCGAAGCTGAGTATCTGCAATCTTCTCAATGACAGGTGTCAGAAGAGTTCTGAAATACTCAAGTTCGCTTGTAAGGATATCTGCCTGCACCGAACTCATACGCTCAGTGCTTGACCAGGAAAGTCCCAGCAGAAAAGGCGGAATACAAAGCTTTGATACTATCTGCTCAAGAATCTGTCGCATGGGCACTTCATAGTCGGGAATCTGAGCATCTCCGCCGATAACCCTCACAGACACATCACCCACCGCCACAAAGTCGCAGATACTTCTGTCGTCTCTCATGGCACGGCTCCATTCCTTTGCAATCTCCTCAGCCCGCTTTCTTGCATTCACGCCCGAAGAATCCGAAGGCTTGTATGTAACCGCATAGCGGATATTGCCTGCACGCTCAAAGTTGTTGCCCATACAGCCCAGAATTTTCATAAGTATTGAGCTTACAAAAGGCAATCCCTTCAGAAGTGAGTTACCCTGCACACTGCCGGGCTCAGGACAAAGAAGTGTGGAAACAATCAGATTCTGATTCGAGAGCACAGTGTTGTTTATATCCCTTGCACACACAAGTGTCCGGAGGGGATTTTCACCCTGAGTCACCGCCACGTCCTTAAGGGACGCATTGTAAAGTGCCTGTATTCCACGCAAGTCACTGCGGGGCACCATCTCACCCACAGCACAGCCGTAGGTGAGTAACTGGTCAAGATAACGGCTTATGAAACTTTTAAGTGAGACTCCCCCTGCTCCCACACTCACAGCATTTACAAAGCTGTCAAGAGTGCCCTGGAATCTTTCGTCAAGGGCTTTCACCTGAAAATCACCCGTAAGCCGTACAATCTTGCTCAGTGCCGCATCAATCACAGGCACCGCTTCTCTGAGAGTTGAGTAAAGTTCAAACTCTGCCACCGACTGAGGCGAGTATCTGTCAAGGCTTGTGAAAGGGTGCATACCTGCAGAATTCTTCACTGCTGTCTGCACACCTGCGTGCTGTGCTCTGCTTTTCTTAGAAAATAACTTCACAGCTTTTCCTCCTGTCAGCGGCAAAAGCAAAAAACTCTTCACCGCTGTCTTCTAAAATTGTTGTGACGAAATATCTTATATCGTCCATTGCGTGGTCATACTCCTTGACGGGTGACTCTACTCCCTCTTTTTCGTCCCAGCGATAAAGGGAAAACTCCCTTACCGAGTCAAGACAGTTTCTGCAGATTCTGACCCTGCCTTCTTTGAGTGCAGAGGACACACTGCGTATACCGTCTGTCACCGAGTTTTTTGCAGGTCTTACTGCAAACTCTCCGTGCCGCTTTATCACCTGAATGAAACTTGCCGCAGAAGGGTCAACGACTACACATCTCAGTGGCATACCCTTTACAAGACCTTGAAGGGCTTTGTAATGCTCCTCGTCTGTCCTCTGCATACCTTCCTTTTTTGAGTCGTAGTAGTATTCGTCAATTCTGTACCACACATCTGATTTAAGTCCCCAGAGCCCGAAAGAAGCAGGATTCACCGTTCCGTAGTCACAGGAAACCGCATAATCCTCAAAAGGATACGGTGGCACATCGCAGAATGCCTCAGCCTTATCCATAAAGGGATACACTGCACCCGAAACCGCAGTCCATTCTCCTTTTACAAATCTTCTGTAAAAACTTCCCGAATACATCTGCTCATATCTTTTTCTGATATCTGCAGACAGTGACGGGTTGTCGTCCATAAGAAAATGAATATACAGAACATTTTTCTCCTTCTTCTTTTTAATCCACTCCCTGTAAAACCAGTGAGCAGGGTGCTCAGGGTTACAGTTAAACCAGAATCTGGAACCACTGACAGAACATCGTGCCAGTGCCTGCTCCACAAAAGAGCGGGGCATCAGCGCCACCTCATCAAGGAGCACTCCCGAAAGGGTGATACCCTGAATAAGCGACTGAGAAGACTCGTCCTTGCCGCCGAAAAGATAGAATCTGTTTTCTCTTCCTCCGTAGGCAATTTGCAGGTAATTGGACGATATATTCTCTTTCACCGAAAATCCCATTTCTTTCAGTACGGGCAGCACGGGGCGTGTCACATTTCGTCTGACAGAACTTATTGTCTTTGAGCATATGGCAAAGGAAGCACCTGAAAACCGGTAAAAAGCCCATACAATGAAGGACAACGCCATACAGAAGGTTTTTCCCGACCTTACCGCTCCGTCGCATATTACTCCGTCGCAATCCATATATTCCGACCCCTGCGACCACCACGTAAGTGCAAGCAACTGTTTTTTAGAGAAAGGCTTAAGATTCATCTGCCTTGTCCTCACTTCTTCTGAGAGCAAGGGCACCCTGACGGATAGCCTCATAAACAGGAGAAATTTCTCTCTCCTCCTGAGTACCTGTGCTGAGTTTCTCCAAGGCTTTCAGCCTGTCAAAGAACTTGATTTCCATAGACCCGTCCTTGGGGCGTTTTATTTCCGCCACAGAAAAAAGGTCCATCTTCTCAAGTTCCTCGGCTGTAGGCTTGTCCATATAAAGCAGTGACACCGCATCGGCAATACTGCCGAAAGCAAGCCGTCTGTAGCCTGTCCGTGCAAGCTCGGCACAGGTCTGTTTTTTAAGCGCACAAAGCCTTGTGATTTCTTCCATAACATCTTCTCTGCACAGAAGCTCCTCGCCTTTTCTTTCGGGATTCTTGCTGTAGCCTGCCTCAGTGGCAGCCGCTTTTGCATTGCCCGAACAGATATACCGTCTGCAGAATTCTTTTTCTCTTTGAGTAAGTCCTTTGTGTTTCATCTCAAGTCCCCCTAAACTTTCAGTCAGTGTTCCGACAATACCCCGCAAAAACAAAAAAATTGCATATTTCTATGCAACTTACCTGTAAATTTTTATTTTTTCTATTTTCAACCCCATAAGGCTGACTGAGGGAGTAGGCTCCCTCCCCGAGGGAAGACTCCCTCACAGTGTGAGGGAGATGTCACGAAGTGACAGAGGGAATAGGCTCCCTCTCCGAGGGAGCTGTCAGCCATAAGGCTGACTGAGGGAGTTAAAAATAAAACCTTTCCACAGACTCCCTTCGTCATTGGCTTTCAGCCAATCCCACCTCCCTCTCAGAGGGACGCAACCGAGGCCTCTCCTTGAGGAGAGGCTCCGCCGTAGGCGGTGGTGAGGTG
>JAZQHL010000154.1:0-3271 GCA_045540595.1 Ruminococcus sp. | reverse complement strand
GTAGGTACCTCAACCTGCAGACGGGGTTTCTTTGCGTCCTTTACACATTCCCAGGCAGCAGCTACATCTTCTGCAGTAAAGCCTACGGGGATTGCAAGGGTAGCGTTGTTTATGTTCTTTGCAATTGTCTTATATATAATGGTATCCTCACGGATATTCTTTATGGGAGCAAGTTCAACTGTGTCAGCGCCCAGAGAATCTGCACAGGCGGCAATAACTGTTTTTTCGCGGAAAAGAAGAGAAATCTCACGTTCCTGAGCAATCTTTTTGAGAGTAATGTCGGTGATGTTGATTTTTTTCATTGTAAATACCTCATTCCAAAAAATGTTGTGGGCTGTACCAACAAAAACACGCTTCCGTCTCTTTGTCAGTTAAAGAGACGAAAACGTTGCTATAGTCGTTTCCGCGGTACCACTCTTCTTCATCCTGTCGGATGCCCTCAGATGCAATCACATCTTAACTCTGTTACGGGAGTTCCCGTCTGCAACTAAATGCGTTACCACGCAGTTCACAGCAGCCGCTCCGCGGTGAGTTCGGCAAAGTCTCCTCAATGTCTTGCACCAACCGACATCTCTCTGAGAGAAAGATTATTTGCGTACTGATCCGCATCGTTGCGTTTAATAAAAAGTATTTTACTACATCGTAACCCCTTTGTCAAGGCTTTTTTGCATATCCTGCACACAAAAAACGAGACTGATTTTTGCGTCTTGTTGTTGCAAAGTGCACAGTCGTAGGGTATAATTTATGATATGTAAAATGATGAGAACAATATACGTAATGTATGATGTACGGAGTGCTGTTATGAGTACACAAAAAGCATCAAAAAGAAAATACTTTTCACTCTGGGATTTTCTTCCTCTCGGGGTGGTAGTCTGTGCTTTTGTTCTGAGTCTGTGCCTGCTTTTCGGTGTGCGCTCAGAAGGAGACCTTACTGCAGTTGTGTCATTAAGGGGACAGGTTATAAAAGAGATTCCTTTGTCTGAGGTTTCAGAGCCTTATGAGTTCACAGTAGAAGGGGAGGAGTCGGTTGTGATTTCCGTGTCCTCTCAGGGAGTTGCTTTTGTTTCTTCACAATGTCCGGATAAACTCTGCATAAACACAGGTATGCTTACCCGTGCAGGTGAATCTGCAGTATGCCTGCCTGCAAGAGTATCTGTAAAGCTTGTATCAGAAGGTGGTGCTTACAAAGATGCACCTGATGCAGTGGCGGGGTGATATTATGAGCAGTAAGTTTATGGTGAAAAAAAGCGTGCTTGTGCTTTGCCGAACAGGTGTGTTGTCTGCAGTGGCACTGGTGCTTTCAATCTTTGAGGGAATGATTCCCAATCTGCCTTTTATGCTTCCGGGTATGAAACTCGGACTTTCAAATCTGGCGGTTATGCTTTCCCTTGAGGTGTGTCCTTTGCCCTGTGCGTTGTGTGTTGTGATTATAAAAGCCTTGTTTGCTTTGCTCAGCCGAGGAGTCACAGCCTTTCTTATGAGCCTTGCAGGAGGCATACTTGCAACTCTGGGAATGTATCTGCTTGTCAGACAGAAGATTTCTTTCGGCTGTTTCGGTGTTGGCGTGTTTGGTGCATTCCTTCACAACTGCGGACAGCTTATTGTGGCACTTTTTCTTGTTTTCGACGCAGTGTATGCGTATTTTCCTGTGCTGACTCT
This sequence comes from Ruminococcus sp., assembly GCA_045540595.1. Lineage (GTDB taxonomy): Bacteria > Bacillota > Clostridia > Oscillospirales > Acutalibacteraceae > Ruminococcoides. Next base: position 1,612 of record JAZQHL010000154.1, on the reverse strand, counting down.
TGGGGCCGTTGTAACGGGCTCTGTCACAGGACTTGTGTATTATCTTGTAATGCCGCCTCTTCTGAAAATTCCTATGATGGGTGAAAAACCGGGTGATTTGCAAAACCTGTGAAAAGATGATAGAATGTAGAAAACTTCTTTGTAGAATACTATATTTGCGGTGATGTTATGAATACAGAACACAGAAATAAAAAAAGCAAAAAGACCACAGATACCAAACTCAGAAAAACAGGCAGAATAATGCTCAGAGCTCTGATTCTTGCAGTTGTTTTCTGTATTGTTATCTTTGGCGGAGTTGCACTTTCCGATATGTTTTTCTCTGACGATACAAAGGGCAAAACCCCTGAGATAATCGCAGTTACCGTATCGGCTAAGGATATTATTCTCAACGATGACCGTAAGGTTACACTTTCAGAACTCAGAACATATCTTGCCGATGCACAGGAGAAAGATGAACTTTTCACAGTGGCACTTATCAACGATACCAATAATCCTGCTGACTATGAAACCTACAATCGGATTGTAGAATTGCTTGCAGAGTTTGATATTATCTGTGAAAAGATGGAAGTTCCTTCTACTTATGATGAACTTCACTTATCTACTATAGACCAGATTCCTGTAACATAATTCTCTTAAAGATTAATACCTGCTTTGCGCACTGTTTCATAAAAATTGGGAACAGTGCGTTTTCTTGTCATAATACACAAAAAGCCTGTGCTTAATTTGTGTTGATATGGTGTTTAGAGTGTATTGAAAATTTGTCGGATTTAGTATATAATAAAGTATATATTTCTGATTACAGGGGTGAGATTGTGCAAATTCTTAAAGACAGAATTCTCAGAGACGGTCAGTTGTTCCCGGGTAATATTCTCAAGGTGGACAGCTTTCTTAATCATCAGGTGGATGTTGACCTTCTTTGCGAAATCGGCAAGGAATTCAGGCGCATTTATGCAGATTGTGAGATTAATAAGATACTTACTATCGAGGCATCAGGTATCGGAATTACCTGCATTGCGGCTCAGTTTTTCTCTTGCCCTGTGGTTTTTGCCAAGAAATCAAAATCTATCAACATCAGCAATGATTTTTATCAGAGTGATGTAAAAAGTTACACCCACGGTAACATCAATCACGTTATTGTCTCCAAGGACTTTATCGGAGAGGGTGACAAGGTACTTGTGATTGATGACTTCCTTGCACATGGTTGTGCACTCAGAGGCCTTATTGACATTATCACAAGGTCGGGTGCAGAGTTTGTGGGCTGCGGTATCGTTATCGAAAAAGGATTTCAGCACGGCGGTGACGAGTTGAGAGAAAAAGGCATCCGTGTTGAGTCTCTTGCAATTGTTGAATCCATGAATCCCGAAACAGGGGAGATTATCTTCAGATAACCCCTTGCAAATAATTATGATAATTTCAGGACAAGCCTTGAGGCAGGCCCTGATGTTATAAATTATATTTCTTAGGAGGAAATTACAATGAAAAGAATCCTTTGCGCTCTTCTTGCGGTTATGATGCTGTTTGCTTTTGCAGCATGCGCAGGCGGAGACACAGACACCACTACAGGTGCAGCAGGCACCGACACAACAGAAGTTAAGGTTGGTTTCATCTTCCT
>JAZQHL010000153.1:0-4040 GCA_045540595.1 Ruminococcus sp. | reverse complement strand
GTCGTGGGAAGTGCAGTTGCCGGGTTTGTTATCGTCTGAGTACCAGCCCTTGCGGGTATTCTTGCAGATAGAGGTTGCAAGTTTGCCTGTGTGGGTGCAGAACTCAAGATACTCGATGCCCTCGTCAAGGTCGAACTCCTTGTACTCCTTGCCGTCAAGGTAACGGGACATAACGTCGGAGAAAGCATCTGCGGCTACTGATGTGCCGGGATACTGGATACGGTGAGGATCGTCAAAGCCTGTCCAGACAGCAAGAGTTGCGTAGGGTGAGCCACCGCAGAACCAGCTGTCCTTGTCGTCATTGGTGGTACCTGTTTTGCCTGCAATCTCCCAGCCTGATACACGTGCACGCCAGGCTGTTGTGCTCTGGCAGTTGTTAACGTTGTAGTTCAGAAGTCTGTTCATAATTGAAGCAGTTTCTGAGGAATATGCCTGAATGGGAATATTGTTACGGTTATCAAGAAGAATCTTGTCGTTTCTGTCGGTTACATAGTAGTAGGTGTAGGGCTCGTAGTACATACCGCCGTTGCCGATGTAGGTGTAGGCAGCAGCCATTTCACGGACGGTAACACCGCCGTTCATACCGCCCATTGCAAAGGCGCCTGTGTTGTACATATCTTCCTCAGCGTTGAGGTTTTCAAAGCCTAAGTAGTTTGTAGCATGCTCGTAGGCAACATAAGGTCCGCCGATGGTTTCGATGGTGTTTGCTGCACAGCAGTTTGAGGATTTCTCGATAGCGTCAACAAGGAAGAGGCCGTTTTTGTAGTTGTCGTTGTACCAGTTGTTGGGGCCGTGTGTGCCGTCAGCATAAATCCAGGAGTCAAGAGGCATATCGGATACTGCAGTTGACCAGTGAATCTGCTCGTTGTCTACAGCCTTTGCATAGGCTACAACAGGCTTGATGGAGGAGCCGGGCTGGAGGATTGACATGGAAGCACGGTCAAAGACCAGGTTTCCGTCTTTTTTGTTGGAGGAGCCGACTGTGGCAATGATTCTGCCTGTGTAGTCCATCATAGTCATACCGATTTCCAGATCGGGGTTGTTGGATTTGTCAATGTCCTGTGCTTCTTCTTCAATCATCTTCTGTGCTTCAACGTCCATTGCACAGTAGATTTTCAGACCTTCACTGTAGATTTTGTCAAGTGCGGCACTTTCGCTGATGTTGTAAACCTTTGCCAGGTCGCGGCTTAAGTCGAATACCATTTCGTCGAAGTACCAGTTCTGGATATTGATGGGAGTATCGTCCTCTTCTTCGTCCTCAGAATAATCACGGAAGGTCATATTCTCAGACTCAACCATAGCGGCTTCGTACTCTTCATCGGTAAGGTAGCCGTAGAAATGCATTGCATAGAGCACGTCTTCACGGCGGATATAGTTGTTTTCGGGATAGATGAGGGGATCCCACTTGGAGGGATTCTGGGTGATGCCTGCAATGGCGGCACACTCTGCAACAGAGCAATCCTTGATGTCTTTGCCGAAGTAGCGCTGGGCTGCAGCCTGCACACCCTGAGAGCTTCCGCCGAAGTTTACAACGTTCAGGTAAGCTTCGATGATTTCGTCCTTGGTGTATTCCTTCTCGACCTTCAGAGCCTTGAGGATTTCGCGGATTTTACGGTTGATGCTGACCTCGTCATCTTCGGTCAGGTTTTTGACAAGCTGCTGGGTGATGGTGGAAGCACCGAAGGAATCGTCACCCCCTGCAAGGTTAAGCATTGCTTCGCCTGTTCTGAGCCAGTCAACGCCTGAGTGCTCATAGAAGCGTTTATCTTCAATGGCAACCTGGGCATTTATCATTGCCTTGGGAATTTCGTTATGGTCAACCCATACACGGTTTTCTGTGCCGTAGAGGGTTTCGTACTCGTAGAACTCACCTGTTTCCGGGTCTTCAACATATACGAAGCTGGAAAGATTCAGTGAACGGGCGTCAAGGTCGATACCCGAAGGCTGAGCAGACAGCTCCATAAGGTAGAAGAATATATTGAAGCAGACAATCACACCTGCAATGAAGAATACAAGCAGAAGCGTGAGCAGGGTTTTGAGGATTCCCGAAAGAATGGTTTTTACCACAAGGGGAAGTCTATTTTTGTCCTGTTCTGATTTTGCTTTATAATTGCTTATGTCTGTTTTACGCACAAGGCATCCTCCTTTAATTCTCAGGTGGCTGACATAGTATAGTGCCGTTATGGCTTGTGACAATGTGAATTGCAACTTTTGCACATTTCGGCTCATTATAATCATACGATGGTTATTATACCACTATTCAGAGAAAAATTAAAGTTTATTTTTAAAGTATAATATATTTTCTTATAATATGTCAGTATGCTCTATGAATATCCGTTCATTTTTGTGAAAAAATAACTGGGAAGGTGTGGTTATATGAATTATAAGAATATTAATCTGACTAAAGTGTTTTATTTTACAGCAGTAATTGTGCTTGCCTGTGTGCTGGCATCGGCGGTGATTGCACCTCTGACAACAGACACTTCAGCCTCACACAGCGGTGAGGATTCAGAGGAAATTACGCAGGGCAAGGTTTATGTGCTGACCTGTGAGCAGGACAGGATTGTTGCCTTTGTGAAAGGTGCTCAGAGACCTTACATTGAGACTACTACCGCAGTGAGTTCACTGCCCTATGATGTGCAGGCAAGACTCAGGGCAGGGATTGAGTTTGACAGCGAAGAAAAACTGAAGGCGGCTTTGAACGAATACTGCAGCTGAGCCTGAAATTTATGAGGGGTAGGGCTTGCTCTGCCCTTTTGTTTCTGTTATGATAAAAGTGAAAGATTATTCTGAAGAGGTGCAGTGATGAAAATTATTGCAGTTAACAACAAAAATGATGATGTGAGAAAGAACAGTTCCTCGGGAGGAATCTTCTATCTGCTTGCAGAGTATGTTATTTCCCGCGGGGGAGTTGTGTTTGGTGCAAAGTTTGACGAAAGCTTACAGGTCTGCCACGGTTATGCGCAGGATATGGAGGGTGTAAAGGCTTTTATGCAGAGCAAGTATGTGCAGTCTTCGGCAGGCAGTGCATACAAGGATGCAAAGGCTTTCCTTGAGGAAGGCAGAATGGTGCTTTTTAGCGGTACTCCCTGTCAGGTTTCTGCACTGAAAAGTTTTCTTTCAAAGGACTATGAAAACCTTATCACAACAGACTTTATCTGCCACGGTGTGCCAAGCAGAAGAATCTGGCGTGAATACATAGAAGAGTTAAGGGACGGCAGGAAAATCAGAAGTGTGAACTTCAGAGATAAAACAGAAGGCTGGAGAGTTTTTTCTCTTAAGGTTGAGTTTGAGGACGGAAGTGTTTACAGAAAGAATCTTGACGAGGATACCTTTGTGAAGGGCTTTCTGCAGAATCTTTACCTGAGACCTTCCTGCTATGAGTGCAGATACAGAGGCATTGACCGTCCTGCTGATGTTACTCTGGCGGATTTCTGGGGAGTGCATAATGTCCTGCCCGAGCTTTTTGATGACAAGGGTACAAGCATGGTCATCATCAGAAATGAACTTGTTGAGAGTATTCTTGAGGAATACAGGGATTCGCTTATCATTAAAGAAATTTCTGAGGAAACAGTGAGAAAGACAAACACCGCAATTGACCGCTCCTGTACTGTTCACCCCAAAAGGGAGGAGTTCTTTAATACTGAGTACAGAAGTGTGAAAAAGGCGGTGCACAGGATTGTGAAAGACCCTGTGAAAATTGCAATCAAGAAGAAGCTTTATAAGCTTCTCAGGGGGTAAGATATGAAAGATTTACCTGTTCTTTACAGCAAAAAATCAGAGTGCTGCGGCTGCGGTGCCTGCGTGAATATCTGCCCTGTGCAGGCAATCACCATGCAGGAGGACAAAGAGGGCTTTGATTACCCTGTTATAAACGAAGAAAAGTGCATAAGATGCCACAAGTGCATATCTGTCTGCACAAAGTAAAAATTATAAAAAATGAAGGCTTCCGTTTATCGGGAGCCTTGTTGCTGTAGAAAAAGCCCGTGCCTCCCTTTGACGAGGGAGGTGGCTGTGCGTAGCACAGACGAAGGGAGTAG
>JAZQHL010000152.1:0-9316 GCA_045540595.1 Ruminococcus sp. | reverse complement strand
CTTAACTGCAGTACAAACACCACGCTTCTGAGGGGAGTTCTGGTTGATAGCTCTGTTTTTCTTAGAGTTCCAGCCCTTTAAGAGTGCAGGTGCCTTAGCCTTCTTCTCGGAAACTTCTCTTCCCTTACGAACCAACTGGTTAAAGGTAGGCATTTTTCACATTTCTCCTTTCCTGAAAAATTTTTATGTTAACGGGCATTGAGTATTATAGCCCGAAAAACAACTGATATGTATTTATTGGTAATACACACAAAATTCACAGTAAAAAAGCGGATTTTGTAAGTATTATTACCAGTGGGAAAACGCATTTTTACGCATTATCCGACAATTACTAACTATACCAAATCAAACGCCGTTTGTCAATAAAAATTTTTCAGAAAAATTACACGGACAGCAGCCGCACCCAAGAGTACAGACTCTTGGGTGCGGCCGTAAATTATATTATGTTTAATGAACTACCTGCAAACTTCACCTGACAGAAAACACCTCAGATAAAATCAGGTGAATCCCATGCAATTCCTGCTGCAATTTTCTGCAGACAGGTTGCATCGCTGATTGTAACCTTCCCGTCCTGATTGTAATCACAGACTTTGTCGCTGAAAACATATTCCGCATAATCCCCTGAAACAGGAATAAGCTTTGCAATGAGTTTCTGAATGTATGTTGCATCCTTTACGGTGATTCTTCCGTCTCCGTCAGCATCTCCTGCAGGACCCGCTTCAATCCCGCTGTCAGTAAACGCCTTGTCGATTCCCTCTATCTTTGCTTCGTAAGCCTGTGCAAGTGTGTATATCTTATCCTCTGCAGGCACATAGATATGGTATCCGAGAGAGTACGGTGAATACACATTATTTGCAAACACAACATATTCTCCGATTCTTTGAGGATTGAGCATAGGTCCGCAATAGGGATGAGCCGCAAACACCAACACATAATCAGGAGTTGCCTCGTCGGGAGAAGAAGGCTTCTCAGAATAATACTCATATATTTCCTTGTACAGATAACCTGCTTCTGATATATCACCTGACTCGTCATAGTTGATTTTTAATCTTTCTACAAACAGTCTCTCATATTTTCCGTCACCGAGAATCTCAATTTCGGTTTTGTATACCTGAAATCCCTCAAAGCCCAGAAGCACAGTGGGGTCATTTACTATACCATTAATGTATGCATCCACATAATCATACACTTTATCTCCGCTTTTGACAAAAACTCCCAAAGGCGTAGGTGAGCCTGTGCGGGGAGCAACCACATTCCAGTCGTCCAGCATTATTTTGTAGGTATAATCCTCATAACCTGCAAAACAGGTTGCTGTAAAAACCACTGTATCCTCCAGCTCGATTATCTGTTCAACTTCCACTTCGTGGCTTATATAGCTGTCATAACTTGCATAGAGCATTTCCTTGCAAAAATCAAGATACAAAGCTTCAAGCTCCGTCTCAGATACGGTCTGTGCAGATACCGTCACAAGGCACATAGAAGCAGTCACAAATACAACAAGTATAAAAGATAATATTTTCTTCATAAAAAGGCCTCCTTTTATCACTCTGAAAAAACAAACATTAGTTTTAGCGTTATTTTCTCTTTCATCCCTTAGACGTATTAATTGCAAAAAACCTCACACCTGTGAAAAAATTTTTACACAACAGTAAAAGGGAGAGCACATATGCTCTCCCTTTAATTCTGAAAGATTAAATATCAGTTGAAATATGAAATTACATCCGCGTATCAGGACTCAGTTCCCGATGAAGCACTTAACTCTCTGAAAGCAGAACTGTCAATGTTTGTTACAGACTAGGGAATGATAACATCTGTAAGAGAATAGTCGTTTACAAATGCCTTTTTTCACTTTCTTTAGCACATCACATTGTTTATTGTGAATAGTTTTTCTACCAATTGTATATGCTTTTTGTCTATGAAAGTTGCATCAATGTCTCCTTCCATTATACTCTGCACAAGAATAAATAACAGTCCGCACAACCTCTTACACATAAAAACAGAGTCCTGCTTATTAGCAGAACTCTGAATAAATCATTTTTCTGTTTTACAGAGGACTACGCTTATGATGATGTATCCGTCCTCTTCTTCAACTGTTACATTGCCGTTGTGGCCTTTGGCAATGCGTCTTAATATCCTCATTCCCTTACCGTGCTGGGTTTTATCACTCTTGGTGGTGAAAAACTCGGGATTCTTGCTGAGGACGGATTCACTTATACAGTTGCGGCAACTGATAATGTGAAAATTAAGGTGTGACCGCAGTGAAAGGGACATTCTCCGTAATTCCTCAGGCTTGCGACTCAGATACTCTATAGCATTATCGCAAAGATTTCCTATAAGCGAGATAATAGCTGATGAAGAAACATCCGACATAATATCCGTAATATCAACAGAAAAATCTATATTATGCAAAGAGGCTTTTTCCTGCTCAACGTTGATAATGGCATTGAGCACAGGATTGGCTGTATGCACAGGTGTGTGGGTAGACTCAAGATATATCAGGGTATCTCTGCAGATTGCCTTGGCTTCCTCAAGATTGTCCTCTTCGATAAGGATTTCCACTGTCCTCATTTTGTTGAGCATATCATGTCTGACACCTGAGATCCTCTCTATCTGCTCGTTACTGTCCAGTATGCTTTTTTCGTATAGTTTCTCTCTCTGGGTTGTAAGAAGAAGTTCTGTGCGTGCCTTGTTTGCCCTGCTTATGTGCAGGAGCATTATCCATGAGAGAACTGCAATGGTCAATACCGACAGACTAATCACAAGAAGATAAATAAGAATATCCTCGTTGAATTGAGTTACGTTGTAAATGAAAAACAGACAGTAAAGAATAATGGTGACAAGTACAGGAATAAGCGAAAATGCAGTTACTTCGTATGCACCCGCAAGCCTTATTCTTTCAGAGCCAAAACGGACAATCAGCCACAGAATCAATGCAGTTGTAAAATTAACGACCACAAGACACAGATAGCGGAAAGTGGAAGAAACCATCAGTGAGTTTTCAAAGGGAACTCCTGTGACAAAACTTACAAGATAACTGAAGGTATAGGAAACAACCGCGTTTGAGCCAAAGGCAATCAAGGGCATAATTATACGCAGATAAATCTTGCCTCTGAGGAATACAAGAGCATAGATTTCCATTACCGCTATATACAGCAAAGAATCCAGATGCAGGGTATTGATGATGGAATCAAGGCCCAGAAAGGTAAAGCAGGTGAGATTCATAAACTGGGCTGTCATTGCTCCCAGAAAAGGAAGTAACTTTATTAGCAGTCCTTTAGGTTTATCAAAGAAAAGATACAGAAAGCCCGTGAACATTATGGACTGGAACAGATTAGTGATAACTTCTATTGTCATAGGTTTTTCACCATCCATTCATGGAACTTCTCCCTGCACTCTTTCTTGTAACTTCTGCTGAGGGAAACCTCTGTCCCATCAGATAGCAATATCACAGAAGAATTGAACTCGGTAATATGAGCCGCGTTCACAAGACAGCCTATATGAGGACGCACAAAGCCCAACGCCATAAGGTCTGCATATTTTTTGCCGATGGAACTCCTCTCCTGGAACTCACCCTCTGTTGTGTGGAAGGTAACATAGTTACCCTGCTTTTCCAGGTAAATGATTTTGTCAATATCCAACACAACAACACTTCTGCCGTTTTTAACAGAATATGTAGGAGCTGATTCCATCTTACGATAAAGGTTAAGTATACACTTATCCACATCAGTCACTGAGGATTTGCGGATAAAAGAGTAGGGAAACTGCCTGAGAGCCTCAAACACCATATTGTCCTGAGCAGTGACAAAGACAATGTAGGGTGTTGTATCGGAAGTACGCAAGCGGTTGATTTCCTGAGTGACTTCTATGCCGTTCATACCGGGCATTTCTATGTCCATAAAAATAATATGAAATTTTTCAAATTTCTCATCACTGAGAATAGTATCGGGATTTTCAAAATATTCAATATCCGACACGATAGAGTTTTTTGCACAGACAGCATATATTCTTGCGGCAAGTTCTTTTGCAAAAACTCTGTCATCATCAACAATGGCAAAGTTCAATTGGGAATCCTCCGACGCAAATGGGTATTACTATACATAGGAATTATACCATTTTCATCTAATGCAGTCAACGCAAAAACAAGGGGTTTTGCATATTTTTTCACATTATCCCACGATTTCTGCATAAAAAATCAGGCTCTATGAAAAAAATTCATAGAGCCTGCAATCGTTTATGAGCACTTGTAAATCATCCGTGATAGTACACAACCGTCCACAGACAACCGCCTCCACCTGCTTCTATGCCAATACTGCGGGGAGCAGTGTCCAGACCTGCACAGTATTTCTGGATACCTGTTACGTCCTTGATTGTAACCCTGTCGTCACCGTCCACATCAGCAATATATCTCTGCTTACTCAGGCTGATATCCGCAATGCCTGCAAGGAATCTCTGGATATGGGTAGCGTCTTTGATGTCCACATCTCCGTCATCACGCACATCACCCACTAAGCCGCCGAAATAATCATAAAGACCGCTGCACTCCACAAAGAATTCAATTGTCTCTGTCTTTTCAAGGAGATTACCTGCTCTGTCATAAGCAGAAACACAGGATGCGTAAATATCCTCATCGTATGCATCGTACCAATAGTATACAGGCTCTCTTGTTTTCACACTGAGGACTTCTCCTGTTTCTCTTCCGTCAATGGTCAGAATGTAATGATCTGCACCTTCAACCTTATTCCAGAAGAAAGACAGTTTTTCGCTCTCCACACCCTCAACGCTGAACTCATCAACCGTGGGAAGGTCTTCAGGCTTGTTGATAAGGAAAGCATCCTCTGCAACTGTGGTTACAGAATCGGGAATATTTACTGTTTTCAGATTGTAGGTATCTTCAAATGCTTTGGACTTAATCTCTGTAAGTCCCTGAGGCAGGGTGATTTCTTCCAGAGCAAAGCAACATCTGAAGGCTTTTTCGGGCAGTAGGGTTATGCTGTTGTCTGCAAACTGCACCTCAGTCAGAGCTTCACAGTTTTCAAACACACCCTTGCCTAAAGTTGTGAGGGACTCGGGCAAAGCAATGCTTTCAAGACCTGAGCAGTTATTGAAGGCTTTTTTCTCTATATCTGTAACGCCTTCGGAAAGTTTCACCTCTGTGAGGTTTTCGCAATCTGAAAAAGCATAGTGTGAAATAACCTTTACCCCTTCGGAAACAGTTACGCTTTCAAGGGCTTTACAGCCTTCAAAGGAAGATGCTGATATTTTCTCTATACCCTTTGGCAGAGTTATGCTTTCAAGACCTGCACAATTCATAAAGGTACCCGGAAAGGTTTCCTTTGAATCTGCAGGAAGGTATACATCTTTCAAGGAATGGCAGTAGGAAAATACTCTGCTGCCAAGCTGTGTGTCTCCCCTCTCATAATCTATCTTCTCAAGGTAGAAACAATGAGAAAAAGCATCTTCGTCAATAAATGTGACGGTTTCAGGGATTGTAATATTCTCAAGTCCAAGGCAGGCATAGAAGCTCCTTGCTCCCAGAGTTGTTACCGTTGAAGGCAGGATTATCTCTTTCAGACCTGTGCAGCCATAGAAAAGTTCCTTCACAACAGTGGTGGTGCCTTCTTCAAAGGTTACTGTCTCAAGATTTTCACAGCCTGCAAAGGGACCGCACTTGAGATAATATGTTGTACCCATATAGTTATGCTCCATAGCACCTACAGGTTTATCAACCTTATTCAGTGAGGCAGGAATTTTCACAGTTTCCAGAGCAGAAAAAGCAAAGGCACGCTCACCTATTTTTTCAAGGCCTTTGGAAAGTTCCACACTCTTTAAAGCTGTGCAATTCATAAAGGCTTCATCGTTGATAAATTCAACTGTATCAGGAATCGCAACAGAGGTGATTGCTTTGTTGTTCTCAAAAGCCTCCAGGCCAATTTCCGTAACCTTCATGCCATCAATTTCTGAAGGAAATACAAGGTCGGTCTCTGTGCCTGAGTACCCCTGAATGGTAACACAGTTGTTGAAAACAGAATAAACAAAACCCTCATCTGTTTCATAAACAGTGCCGTAATAAGCAAAGGCTGTAGGCATTGTCGCAAGGCACACAAGCAAAATACTTAAAAACAAAGCTGAGAATTTTTTCATAGTAAAGACCTCCTTTGAAAATATGGTAAAGCAGGCAAGTCTCCACCTGCTAAATCCTTTTTATAATCTCTGTTAATAATACAAATGAACAGCGCAAAACATCTCACGGATTTATGAATATTCCAAAATTTTTCAGATTAGTGTTTTTCTGAGAAATCTCATCTGTACTTCACTGCAAATTATACACAAAAAAATCCACCAGCTAAGCCGGTGGTATTTCAGATGCGCCTGAAAGGCTCTGTTACAAGCAGCGCCTCAAGGCGCATTTTTTATCCGACACTTGCATTTTCACGTTCTTCATAGTATGAACACTCCTTGCCTCCCCTTAGCAGGGGCGGCAACCCTTTTGTCTGCTTTGCAGACATTTCCCCTAATAGGGGAATTTCCTTGTCAGGGGAGCCAAGAGATGGAATCCAAAACTTCGCTATTTCACTTCTTTTTCTAAGTCCATTTGCTATTCAACCATTAATCCCATATCATTTCTGTTTATCGCTAAAGCTTTTTGAACCCTCGATACAATCGGGGATTTTCGTTTGACAAAAAAACAGGCTATGCAAGCACAAAACTTACATAGCCTGTAATTAAATCATAAAATATTACTGCTCGTCAAAAGACTGAGGTGCCTGAGGAATGAAATTCTCCTCCAGCTCAACGTTGGTATAGCGGCGCATACCTGTACCTGCAGGTACCAGTTTACCGATAATAACGTTCTCCTTAAGACCGATAAGGGGATCAACCTTACCCTTGATAGCAGCATCGGTGAGAACTCTTGTGGTCTCCTGGAAGGAAGCCGCAGACAGGAAGCTGTCTGTTGCAAGAGAAGCCTTTGTGATACCCAGAAGGAGCTGAGTCCACTCTGCCTCCTTAAGGCCTTCCTCGCCTGCCTCAATGCGCTTGCGGATCTGCTTGTTAGCGTAGAGAACCTCAGACTTATCATACATCTGACCGCCGAGGAAGTCTGTGGAGCCGGGCTCGTCAACACGAACCTTACGCATCATCTGGCGAACGATAACCTCGATGTGCTTATCGTTGATATCAACACCCTGCAGACGGTAGGTGCTCTGTACCTCGCTGATGAGGTAGTCCTGAACAGCCTGTGTACCGAGGATTGCAAGAATGTCGTGGGGGTTAACAGCACCGTCTGTAATCTTGTCACCGGCCTTGATTACATCGCCCTCGTGAACCTTGACTCTGAAGCCGAAGGGAATGAGGTACTGTCTCTCGTCACCTGTCTCCTTATTGAATACAACTGCGTGACGGTTGTTCTTGATTGTATCAAAGCGAACCTCACCGTCGATCTCACTGATAATAGCAAGACTCTTGGGCTTTCTGCTTTCGAAGAGTTCCTCAACACGGGGAAGACCCTGTGTGATATCTTCTGCAGAAGCAACACCACCGGTATGGAAGGTTCTCATTGTAAGCTGTGTACCGGGCTCACCGATGGACTGTGCAGCAATAATACCTACAGCCTCACCGACTGTTACAGGCTGACCGTTTGCAAGGTTTGCACCGTAGCACTTGCGGCATACGCCGTGCTTTGCATGACAGCCCAGAACGGAGCGGATGGTAATTCTCTTCACGCCGGAATCACAGATGATATCTGCGTCCTTAGCGTCCATAAGCTTATCCTTGGAAACAAGTACGTTACCATCTTCATCCTTGAAGTCTTCAACAAGATATCTGCCGATAAGACGCTCGTGCATCTTCTCGATAACGTTCTTGCCTGCTGCGATATCGAAGATTTCCAGACCTTCTGTGGTATGGCAGTCTTCTTCGCGGATAATAACTTCCTGAGAAACGTCAACAAGTCGACGTGTAAGGTAACCTGAGTCAGCAGTACGAAGCGCTGTATCGGCAAGACCCTTACGAGCACCACGGGAAGAAATGAAGTATTCAAGAATATTCAGACCTTCACGGTAGTTAGCACGAATGGGAATTTCGATAGTTTTACCTGATGTATTTGCAATCAGGCCTCGCATACCTGCAAGCTGACGAATCTGGCTCATGGAGCCTCGGGCACCTGAGTCAGCCATCATGTAGATGGGGTTGTATCTGTCAAGACCGCCCTGAAGTGCGGCTGTAACATCGTTTGTAGCCTTTTCCCAGATTCTGAGAACTTCGTTGTATCTGTCTTCCTCTGAACGCAGACCCATCATAAACTCGTCACGAACTGCGTCAACGTCCTGCTCTGCCTGTGCAAGAATGTCTTTCTTCTGCTTAGGAATAATCGCATCGCAAACAGCAACGGTAATTGCACCGCGGGTAGAGTATTTGTAACCCTGAGCCTTAACCTCGTCAAGAACCTGAGCGGTAATCTCTGCACCGTGTACTCTGATACAAGCATCAATAATCTTACCAAGCTGCTTCTTGCCAACAAGGAAGTCAATCTCATACTTGAAGTAGTTTTCGGGCTTGCTTCTGTCAACAAAGCCCAGATCCTGAGGAATAGGACGGTTGAAGATAATCTTACCCATTGTTGTATCAACAAGAGCAGATCTCTCAACGCCGTCAACAACAGCTGTACGGCGTACCTTGATTTTGGAGTGAAGCTTGATAACACCTGTGGAGTAAGCCATCATAGCCTCGTCGGTATCCTTGAACACCTTACCCTCACCGGGCTCGCCGTCCTTATCAAGAGTCAGATAGTATGAACCCAGAATCATATCCTGAGTAGGAACTGCAACGGGGTGACCGTCAGAAGGCTTTAAGAGGTTGCCTGCTGCAAGCATAAGGAATCTTGCCTCAGCCTGTGCCTCTGCAGAAAGAGGTACGTGAACAGCCATCTGGTCGCCGTCGAAGTCAGCGTTGTAAGCTGTACATACAAGGGGATGAAGTTTAATAGCTCTGCCCTCAACAAGTACAGGCTCGAATGCCTGAATACCAAGACGGTGAAGTGTAGGAGCACGGTTGAGGAGAACGGGATGACCCTTGATTACAACCTCCAGTGCATCCCATACCTCGGGCTTAGCACGCTCAACTGCCTTACGGGCAGCCTTGATATTCTGAGCAGCCTTAGTCTCAACAAGGCGCTTCATAACGAAAGGCTTGAACAGTTCCAGAGCCATCTCCTTGGGAAGACCGCACTGGTACATCTTAAGTTCAGGACCAACAACGATAACGGAACGACCTGAGTAGTCAACTCGCTTACCAAGAAGGTTCTGACGGACACGACCCT
>JAZQHL010000151.1:0-11086 GCA_045540595.1 Ruminococcus sp. | reverse complement strand
GTCTGCGGTGTTTTTCTGTCTGTTATACGATTATCTGTAAATTACTCTGAAGTCTTACTCTGAGCAGTGCTGTTTTCTTCATAGATAACCTTCACTGTTCTGTCTGCTCTGCCTGTGCGGTTGAGTCCGTCTGTAAAGGTGTAGGTGATGATGTATGTTCCTTCTGCACTGCAGTTGACTATACCGTCTATTCTGACCTTACCCTCATACTCATTACCGCAGGAATCATAAGCAATAACATCCTGACGTGCATCAAAGGTAGAGCCGATTATCACGGTTTTATCCTCCACACCCTCAAAGTAAGGGGTGGCTTTTCTGTAAGGATTCTTTGAGTCAGGATCCGTAGGGTCCCAGGTTTTGCTCTTTGAATTATCTGAAAGCAAAAGAGGCTCAGGTACACCCAGGGGAGATTTCACGTTGGTTGTTACCTTGACAAGGGTTGTGTCGTTGCAGTTTTCATATATCCACTTTGCATCTGAGGCAGAAAGTCGGATACAGTTTCCTGCGCACATTTCTCCCAGCTTGTTGTACTCCTCTGTCACAAGTTTTGAAGAGTCAGCCTCTGAGTAAGGTGCTGATGTGAAATAATACTCATCAAACTTTGTTGCATAGTGATAGGTGTATTTGTCAGTATACAGCCACTCTTCTCTTGACTCTGTCCTGAAGGATTCTTCTCTTA
This sequence comes from Ruminococcus sp., assembly GCA_045540595.1. Lineage (GTDB taxonomy): Bacteria > Bacillota > Clostridia > Oscillospirales > Acutalibacteraceae > Ruminococcoides. The sequence continues at coordinate 10,407 of JAZQHL010000151.1, read as the reverse complement.
CATCTTTATCCACAGAGCAAACCATAGCCCTGACAGGCACATTGTAGGTGCCGTTGTTGTTGTAGGTGTAGGCGGTTATACAGCAGGAATCCTTATTAACCAGCAGTGCATAGAGGTTATTCTCGTCGGCACTTGTCTTGTTCTGCTCAAGGGTAGAATCGTTACTGCAGATTGCGGTTGTGTTACTAAGAGCAGCCTTCTTTGCCTTGCTGACTGTAACTTCATAATCAACAGAAGCCTTCTTTGCTTTGGCAGTAATCACAACCTTGCCGGGTGCAAGTGCATCAACTCTGCCGTTTGAGTCAACGGTAGCAATGCTTTCGTTGCTTGATGACCACTTAACCGCATATTCATAGTCGATTTTAATGTTTACCTTAAAGAACGAGTAATCCCCTACTGCCATTTCACTTTCATAAGTTCCTGCAGAAAAGCCCATAGCAGCGGCTTCGTCAGCAGTTGAAATCTCAGAAGGCTCAGGCAGACTCAGCCTGCATGCACACAGCGAAAGCACCGTGAGCACAGCAAGTATCAGAGATATGGAACACTTGAGTTTTCTCATATCCCGACCTCCTTCAGAACATATATTATTGCATACATGTTTATTATAACTCTTTTTTCTGCTTGTAGCAAGTTTTTTATTCTGTATATACACAACGGAGTTTTTATGATATAATTGTGTATATTTATACAATAAGAACGGATTGGGAATATGGAGAACAAAAAATACTGCTCCGTCTGCAAAAAATGCAGCGGTTGCCAGCTTTCCAATATGGACTATGAAAGACAGCTTCGTTTCAAACAAAACGAGGTCAGAATAAGATTCAACCGTCTGTGTAAGGTGCAGAAGATTCTGGGCGCAGAAAATCCCCTTCACTACCGCAACAAAGCACAGTTTATGTTCAAAAAGATAAGCGGACACATCAGAAGCGGAATCTACCAATCAGCAGATAAAACAGTAGTGCTGACTGACAACTGCGCACTTCACACAAAAGAGCAGAATCAGGTTGCAAGGGTGCTGTGCAGACTCTTTGAAAGCTTTAAAATTGAGCCCTATGACCTGCACAAAAGAAAAGGTCTTGTGAAGAGTGTAATTGTCAGACAGAGTTTTCACACAGGTGAAATGATGGTGGTACTTGTGTGCGACAGCAAGGGAATCTTCCCTGCTGAGAAAGCCTTTGCACAGGCTCTCACAAAGGAAGTGCCTGCTGTCTCCTCAGTAATTCTCACAAAGCACAGGGGCACAACTCTCACTCAGGGTGAAAGCCCGAAAGTTATATTCGGCAAGTCCCACATCACTGACAGAATCTGCGGACTTGATTTTATTATAGGCTACAACTCATTCTTCCAGATTAACCCTGTGCAGACAGAAGTTCTCTACACCACAGCGGTGAAAATGGCAGAGCTTACAAAGGAAGATACAGTGCTTGTCGCCTACTCGGGCACAGGTACCATCGGTATGATATGTGCCTCCTCCTGCAAGGAGGTTTACAGCGTTGAGCTTAACGAAAACGCAGTGAAGGACGCAAAGGAGAACAAGCGGATAAATAACATTGAAAACGTAAATCTCGTCTGTGCGGATTCAGAAGATTACATCAAGGCTCTGGCAAAGGATGGCACAGCCCTTGACGTGGCACTCCTTGACCCGCCCAGAGCAGGCTGCAGCAGAAGTTTCCTCACCTCTCTGTGCAGTCTTTCACCCAAAAGAATTGTATATATCTCCTGCAATATGGACACTCAGGTGCGTGATGTGCGGTATCTTCTGAAAAATGGCTACAAACTCAGGAAAGTACAGGGCGTTGATATGTTTCCTTACACAAAGCATACGGAATCAATCGTGTGGTTAACACACGATTGATTCCAATGAATTGCCTGACGGCATAAATTGACTTCGCCATGAATCACCCTGCGGTCACTTAAATAAAAATGAGTTGAGGGATAAATTATGAGTGAGAACAAGAAAAAGCCCAGTTTTTCGGCTATACTGATGTACTGCATCATCGGTGTGAGTGCAGTTATCTGCACGGTGTGCTTTGTGCTTTACTATGCAAGCATTCTGAAAACAGCCGTGATTCTGTGGACAGGCATCACCTGTTTCACAATTATGTATCACCTGTGGATGAGAATCATTATGGGCAATGTGGCAAAACTTTTCAGGGTAAGTTACAAAAACCACTGGTTCAGAGAAAAAACCTTTGAGTCAAAGCTCTACAGTTTTCTCAGAGTAAAGAACTGGAAGGGAAAAACACTTACATACAACCCCGAACTTTACGATGTAAAAAACCGCACACTTACCCAGATTGCAGACACCACTGCAAAAAGTGAACTTGACCACTGGGTGAATGTGCTGATTGCCCTGAGCAGTATATTGTTCGGACTTATCTGGGGACAAATCTGGATTTTTGCCCTGACCGCATTCCTTGCCGCGCTCTTTGATTCTCATTTCATTGTTATTCAGCGCTACAACCGCCCCCGACTCATTAAACTCATAGAAAAACAAAGCAGGAAAGCCCCTGCCACAGCAGGCTGAGAATATGAAAAACTCAGTCATTCTCAGGTCTGTGCAGGTGGCACTCATGGCAGTATTCATTGCAGTATGCGCCTTTGTCACCATTCCTTTTCCTGTGCCTTTCACCCTGCAGACCTTGGGAGTTTACCTGACACTTCTTCTGCTGAAAGGCAAAAGAGGCACCTGTGCTATAGCACTTTACATTCTGCTGGGTGTATGCGGAGTGCCTGTTTTCTCCTCCTTCGGCTCGGGAGCAGGCTACCTTCTGGGTCCCACAGGCGGATACCTCTTGGGCTTTATCCTCCTGGGAGGTTTCACCATTTTAACAGAAGCCCTCTGCAAAAAGTCTCTTTCTCCCTACCTTACACTCAGCATCGGCACCTTGCTGTGTTACGCTCTGGGCACTGTGTGGTTTGTGCTCGTCACCCACACCTCACCCTTGCAGGGAATACTCCTCTGCACCCTGCCCTATGTGCTCCCCGATGCACTGAAACTTATCATTGCAGTGCAGATAGCAAAAAGGCTTGAAAAAACAAAAATCCTCAGCAACGGTTCAAAGAATAATTAAACAAGGACGATAATAAAATGAAAGCATTCAGACATTTCAGCACCATCACAAAACATCGCCACAAGGTAATAGCCCACTGTATGAAAGCAGGCATAGGCTTTCAGGGGCTCTTCCACGATTTATCCAAATATTCTCCTGTGGAATTTTTCACAGGTGCAAAGCACTATCTGGGCACAAAAAGCCCCAACGAAGAAGAGCGTGCTCTCTACGGCTACTCAAAAGCCTGGATGCACCACAAGGGCAGAAACCGCCACCACTTTGAATACTGGACAGACTACCACCCCGAAAAACGAGTAGTGACACCTGTGAAGATGCCCTATAACTATGTGGCTGAGATGTTCTGTGACAGAGTTGCCGCAAGCAAAATTTACAACGGCAAAGCCTACAAGGACTCTGACCCTCTCAACTACTTCCTCAAGGCAAAAGCAACCAGATTTATCCACAGTGATACCTCAGACGAGCTGGAAGAACTTCTCAGAATGCTTTCCGAAAAAGGCGAAGCGGAAACCTTCCGTTACCTTAAATCAAAGGTAAAAGCCTACAAAAAAAACAGAAAATAATTATGTATGGGCAGTAATGCTTTTTGTAGGGGACGGTGCCCCACGTCCCGTTCCTCTATTAATAACCTTCAGCAAAGTATAAATAACCTACCCAATCCTGCATAATTCGTTGACAAACAAAGCCCTTTGAGTTAGAATATATTCTCCTATGATTTATCAGGAAGTGATAATATGAAATTTATGCGCAGATTTCTGACGCTTACACTCTGCCTGCTTATGGTGCTTTTCAGCAGCTTCGCAGTTTCTGCAGAAAATATAAAATACAATCTGAAAGACTTGAAAATGTCAATCTCCGTCCCCGACTCCATGGCTTGCAAAACAAAGGAAAACAGCGATACTCTGGCGGACTCCATCTACCTTGAGGCAACAAGCGCCGACGGCTCGCTGACAATCTCCGTTGCCATGATTAAAAACGAAAAGACTCAGGAGATTTACAGTTTTCAGAATATGCCCTACTCCACAATGGAGGAATACAAGGAGCAGATGCTTGAAAACGAAGGCTACATTGAATGCAAGAAAGGCACCTACGGAGACGTACCATTTCTGGATTTTTCCCAGAAGTATGTAACCGAAGCGGGTGTGGAAATCTACGGCAAGCAGAGCGTTACCCTTGTAAACGGTATGAGCATTTCCATCACCTCCCAGTCAGCAGGTGACAGTTTCACATCAAGTGAGCTGAATCTAATCAAGGGCTGTCTTGAGAGCATCAGGTTTGACTACATAAAAACCACAGATGAGGGCATCGGTTTCTGGGGAGTATTCCTCTGGATTGTGGGAATTCTTCTGGTACTTCTGATTGCCTTCCTTGTTTTCTCCTACTATATGGGCAAACGCAGTGCCGAGAAAAAGCGCGAAATCCTCAGAGAAAGAAAAAGAAAAGCCGACTACGATGTGCTTTCGGGTGCAGATGCTCCCAAGAAACAGCAGACAGCTGAAGGCAAGGTAGGCGGTTACAAATCAAGCAGCGATTACTTTGAAACAGGATTTGAAACCACTGAAGGCACAAAGAAGGCAGAGCCTCAGCCTTCAGTTCCTGCTGCTCCCACCCCTGCACAGAAGGCTGTCCGCTCCACAAGGAAAGCCTTCACCCATATGGGATATTTCTTCAGCAATATAAAGAAGGAAATGCAAAAGAACAAAAAATCAAAAAGCAACAAAACAACAAAGAAAACAAAGGCTTCTGCAAAAAAACGTACAAAGAGCAGAGACTACGATGTTTTCAGTGATAATTAACTCATAAAAAACAGGTAAAATTACACAATAATTCACAGCAGCCGTCAAGTAATTTTGACGGTTGCTTTTTTCTATTTTACTTGACTAAAGTCAGGCGAAGGTCTATAATATACTTTATTATTGTATAATCTATAATACATCATTTTAGCTCAGCACAAACTGCTGTGCAAAATACGAAAGGGTGTCAGTTATGTCAAGAGTTTACAATTTTTCCGCAGGTCCTTCCGTTCTGCCTGAGTCAGTTCTCAGAACTGCTGCAGACGAGATGTTGGATTACAAGGGCAGCGGCCAGTCCGTTATGGAGATGTCCCACCGTAGCAAGGTTTACGACGGCATCATCAAAGAAGCAGAGGCTCTTCTGCGCGAGGTTATGGAAATCCCCGATAACTACAAAGTTCTTTTCCTTCAGGGCGGTGCTTCCTCTCAGTTTGCTATGATTCCTTTAAACCTTATGACAAAGTCAGGTAAGGCTGACTACGTTGTTACAGGTCAGTGGGCAAAGAAGGCTGCTAAAGAGGCTGCACGTTACGGCTCAGTCAACATTGTTGCTTCCTCTGAGGATAAGACTTTCTCCTATATTCCCAAACTTGATAAGTCCACATTCACTCCTGATGCAGACTACTTCCACATCTGTATGAACAACACAATCTACGGCACAGTTTACCACGAGCTTCCCGAGTGCGGCGACGTTCCCCTGGTTGCAGATATTTCTTCCTGCATTCTTTCCCGCAAGATTGATGTTTCCAAGTTCGGCGTTCTGTATGCAGGCGCTCAGAAGAACATGGCTCCTGCAGGTCTCACAGTTGTAATTATCCGTGAGGACCTCATCGGCAACGCTCAGGAGATTACTCCCACAATGTTCAACTATCAGACTCATGCTGATAACGACTCTATGTTCAACACACCTCCCTGCTACACCATCTATATGGCTAAGCTGGTTCTTGAGTGGATCAAGAACGAGGTAGGCGGTCTTGACAAGATGTATGAGATCAACCGCAAGAAAGCTGACCTTCTCTACAACTTCCTTGACAACTCCAAACTCTTCAAGGGCACAGTTGTCAAAGAGGACCGTTCAATCATGAATGTTCCCTTTGTAACAGGTGACAGCGACCTTGACGCAGAGTTCATCAAAGCTTGCACAGAGGCAGGCATTGTTAACATCAAGGGTCACCGCTCAGTTGGCGGTATGCGTGCTTCCATCTACAACGCTATGCCTATTGAGGGTGTTGAGAAGCTTATTGAGGTTATGAAGGAGTTTGAGGCAAAACATGTTTAATATTCTTACACTTAACAAAATTGCCGCTATCGGCACAGACCGTCTGGGTGCAAACTACACCTTCGGCGACAATGTAGAAAATCCCGATGCTGTTCTTGTACGTTCCGCATCTATGCACGATATGGAAATGCCTGAAAGCCTCCTTGCAATTGCAAGAGCAGGTGCTGGCACAAACAACATTCCCGTTGATGCTTGTGCTGAGAAGGGTATCGTTGTATTCAACACTCCCGGTGCTAACGCAAACGCAGTTAAAGAGCTTGTTATTGCAGGTCTTTTCATGGCTTCCCGTGATATTACAGGCGGAATCGAGTGGGCTAAGGGCCTCAAGGGCAAGGGTGCTGAAGTAGGCAAGCTTGTAGAAAAAGGCAAGAGCCAGTTTGTTGGTCCTGAAATTTCAGGCAAAAAGCTGGGTGTAATCGGCCTTGGCGCTATCGGCATTCTTGTTGCAAACACTGCTGTTCACCTTGGCATGGAGGTTTACGGCTACGACCCCTTCCTCTCTGTTGACGCTGCATGGAAACTGAACAAGAACATTGTTCACGCTGCAAGCACAGAGGAGATCTTCAAGGAGTGCGACTACATCACAGTTCACATTCCTCTCAACGATAAAACAAAGCACACAATCAATGCCGACACACTGGCAATGATGAAAGACGGAGTTCGTATCCTCAACTACTCCCGTGACGGTCTGGTTGACTCCACCGCACTTCTTGAGGCTCTGAAGTCAGGCAAGGTAGCAAAGTACGTTACAGACTTTGCAACAGACGATATTCTCTGCGAGGAAAACGTTATCTGCATGCCTCACCTTGGTGCTTCCACACCTGAGAGTGAAGACAACTGCGCTGTTATGGCTGCTGACGAAATCAAGGATTACCTCGAGAACGGTAACATTGTTAACTCCGTTAACTTCCCTAACCTCAAGATGGCACGTACAGGCGACACACGTTTCTGTATTCTCCATTACAACAAGCCCTCAGTTATTGCTACTATCACAAACACAATTGCTGCTCAGGGTGCTAACATTGAGAACATGGAAAGTAAGAGCCGCTCAAACTTCGGCTACATGGTAATCGACGTTACAGGTACAACCGAGAACGTTAAATCCGCTACCGAGGCTTTAGAGGACGTTATCAGAGTAAGAGTTATCGAGTAATTCAATACCACAATCAACCTGCGTTGGAAAATCTGACGCAGGTTTTCTTTTTGCCCTCTTTCTTTTGGAAAAATCACAGGGCGTCAAGGGTGCCGCCCCCTATGAATATAACTTGACACTAAGAAAAAATAGGTGTAAAATTATTAAGTTAAGAGTGTTTTTGTAAACCCCTTACATACTATATTTATTGAGAGGTGAAAGTTAATGGACGCAGGAAGTAGTACCGGCACTGTTCCCGGGCGAAGTTGCACTTATTTTTCATACCGCAGTCTTACTGCGTACATTGCCTTTGCACTTTAACCCTTTGGAACCGTGTCTTTTACTTCTTTCTACCTATTAAACTTAGGAGGAAAAGACTATGGAAAGGAATTATGTAACTGTCGATGTTACCATCGGAAAGCTCCTTGATGAGAAAAAATACAAAACTCTCAAGGATATCCTCAGCACTATGAACGCATACGACATCGCTATGCTTTTAGAGGATATGCACGACTCAAAGATTCAGCTTCTGTTCCGAATGCTCCCAAAAGAACTTGCTGCCGACGTTTTCGTTGAAATGGACGAAGACACTCAGGAGTTTCTTATCAAGGGTTTTTCAGATTCTGAACTTAAAGACGTTGTTGACGAGCTTTCTGCCGATGATGCCGTTGACATTATTGAGGAAATGCCTGCAAACGTTGTAAAGCGTATTCTCCGTCAGGCAGACCCCGAAACAAGAAAACAAATCAACGAACTTCTGAAATACCCCGATGACTGTGCAGGCTCCATTATGACCACGGAGTTTGTATCTCTGCGCCCGGATATGACGGTGGAAGAAGCCATCAAACGTATCCGCCGCACAGGTGTTGACAAAGAAACAATCTACACCTGCTACGTTGTAGGCAAAGACTCAAAGCTCATCGGTATCACCACCATCAAAGACCTGCTCCTTGCAGAGGAAGACGATGTTATCGAAACTCTGATGGAGACAAACGTTATCTCTGTGGGCACCCTTGACGACCAGGAGCTGGTTGCCCAGACCATTAAGAACTACGACTTCCTTGCAGTTCCTGTTGTAGATACTGAGGGCAGACTTGTAGGTATCGTTACGGTTGACGATGCTGTTGACGTTATGGTTGAAGAAACCACAGAAGATATCCAGAAGATGGCGGCTATCGGCTCCAACGATAAGCCCTATCCCAAGGTGGGTATCTTTGAGACTCTCTGGCAAAGAGTTCCCTGGCTTTTATTGCTTATGATATCTTCCACATTTACGGGCATAATAATTGCAAGCTATGAAGGAAGATTGGAAAGCGCACTTATCCTTACTGCCTTTATCCCCATGCTTATGGGTACAGGCGGTAACGCAGGCAGCCAGTCCTCGGTTACAATTATCCGAAGTCTTTCTCTGGAAGAAATCGAGTTCAAGGATATCTTCTGGGTTATTTTCAAGGAATGCCGTGTTTCTATTCTTGCAGGTGTTATCCTTGGTATTGTCAACTTCGGAAAAATCCTGCTTATTGACGGCTGGCTTCTCAACAATCAGGAAATCAATGTATGGATTGCACTTGTTGTAAGCCTTACCCTTGTGGTGACAATCATCGTTGCAAAAATCATCGGCTGTTCACTGCCTATGATTGCAAAGAAACTGAAACTTGACCCTGCTGTTATGGCGAGTCCTTTCATCACCACAATCGTTGACGTTGTTTCTCTGCTTGTATACTTCTGGATAGCTTCTTCAATACTTAATATTTAAGAAGGTCGTCCGTTTGAAAAAAACAATAATCTTACTTTTCATCGCCGCAGCGACTACAATTCTGAGTCTCTGCGGTGTTTTTTATGCAAACCGCAACTTTGATACAAAGCCTGTGGAGGCACAGGTGAGCAATACCTGCAAGGAGCAGAGGTTTTCTGTAGAGAAAGCCCGTGAATACATTGATTTGTGCTCTCTTGCTTATGACGAGGTACTGCTTGAGGAAAGCCTGAGAAGCATGGGATATTCCAATTACAGGTACATCTGCCGTGACCAGTTATCCGCCCACGGCAGCGGAATCGCCTTTGGCACAGCCTCCAAGGCAGAAAATGGAAAAACTTCGGTGCTTGCTGTTTTCAGAGGAACAAACAAGGGTGAATGGTACTCAAACTTTCAGATTGGTGAAGGGATTGAGCATGCAGGCTTTTCTGCCGCTGCAGATTTTGCCCTTGAGAATCTTGAGGAATATATAAATAGCCTCGGCACTGACAAGGGCAACATTGAATTTATCATCACAGGTCACTCACGGGGAGGTGCCGTTGCAAATCTCCTTGCAAAGAGAATGACGGATTCTGCCCTTTACAAATCCGTCACCGCCTACACCTTTGCTTCACCCAACACCACCACATCACAAGACGCAAAATCTCCCCTTTACTCGGGAATATTCAACCTTCTCAACCCTGAGGATTTCATCTGCTACATTCCTCTAACAGACTGGGGCTACACCAGATACGGCACAGACATTGAGTTTCCACGCAATATTCAGGACGGATACGAAGAAAAATACACGCTTATGCAGGAAACCTTTGAAGCCTTTGCAGGCTATCCCCACACAGGATACCCTATGGGAGGAAGTGACGTGGTGATTTTTCTCAATACTGCCGCAAGGATTGCCCCCACCATCTCCGACTACTACAACAAGGAACTGACGGTGACTCCCCACAGACTCACCCTCTATAACTATATGCAGAAGGTAGCGGCTCTGCTGTGCGGTGACAATCCTCTGCAGAACGGTATGTTTCTGGTTTCCAGCGGAAGTTCAGAGCTTTTTGAAACCCTGACTCAGTTTATGATGGAGGGTATAAACATTGAAGATGTGGCAAGGAATGCGGACATCACCACCTCTGCCATAAACTGCGGTCACACCTACGAAACCTACAAAGCCTGGCTCAATGTGCTGGGTGAGGAATATTTTGGCAGGTTTACCCCTGTGGGTTAGAGCACACAGGGACATTTCTTCGGTGAGATTGATATATTCCTTGAGTACACAGGAATAAAAAAACGCTCCCTCGGAAAGACTAACATAAAAAAGTCTGAAAGCAAGAAATTCTCGCGGCTCCCCTTGTGAGGGAAGACTCCCTCACAGTGTGAGGGAGATG
>JAZQHL010000150.1:0-18334 GCA_045540595.1 Ruminococcus sp. | reverse complement strand
GAGAAGATTACTTCTATCATTGAAACACTTAAGGGCCTCACAGTTCTCGAGCTTTCTGAGCTTGTACATGCTGTTGAGGATGAGTTCGGCGTATCCGCTGCTGCTGCAGTTGCAGTTGCAGGTCCCGCTACAGCAGCTGCTGCAGAGGAAGAGAAGACAGAGTTTGACGTAGTTCTTAAGTCTGCTGGTGCAAACAAGATTGCTGTTATCAAGGCAGTTCGTGAGGCTACAGGTCTCGGTCTTAAGGAAGCTAAGGAAGTTGTTGACAACGCTCCTAAGGCTCTCAAAGAGGGTATCTCTAAGGATGACGCTGAGGCTCTCAAGGCTAAGCTCGAAGAGGCTGGCGCAGAGGTTGAGCTTAAGTAATTTAAGCTTTAATCAATTTGCAATAATGCAAAGCAAAACCGAACGGTTTCTACCGTTCGGTTTTTATTTTTTATACAATGTTTTTGATGAGTAAATGTATATAAAAGTCAGATGTGCATTTCTTACCAGAAAAGTGACATATTTTACCAGATTTGTTCCGAACTCTTTTTTTCTGCTATTATGTACTCAGAGATAATCCCACCTTCTGCGGCGGGTGCCGCAATGTGAGCTTTGTTACATAGGATCACTCATTATTTCCCCTGAGGTTGATTCTTGTTTCATTATTATCCTAAAGCGGAGATGCAGGCATTAGCCTGCATCTTTGCTTTTTACTGCTTTTTTGAGAAAAACAAACCCCTTGCTCTTTATTATTTGTTTTCTTGACATATATCGCGATTCATCATATAATTTATGTATCTATTCATTATGAGGTGTTTTATGAAATTTATTACCCATCAGGATATTATTAATCTCAATATTACTCCCGCAGAAGCATACGATTGGTCTGAGTATGTAATCACCAATAAAGACAAAGCAATCCTGCCTCCTAAAATCAGCATCAAGCCTGAGGAAATGGAGGGCGTGTTCTGCAATGTAATGCCCTGCTATTTTGGCGAATTCGGCGGTGTTAAGATGGTTACCCGTTATCCCGGTCGTGAGCCCAGTCTTGACAGCCAGCTTATGCTCCTTGATACCAAAACAGGCGTAACACAGGCTATTATTGACGCAAACTTCATTACAGCTCTTCGTACAGGTGCAGTATGCGTTCATTCATTGCTTCAGTTTGCAGTCAAGGACTTTTCCGTAATCGGTATGATGGGCCTTGGCAATGTGGCACGAGCAACAATGATGATTCTCCTTGATAAGGTGACTGACCGTAACCTGACTATCAAACTTCTGAAATTCAGCAATGAGCACGAACTTTTTGCAGAAAGATTCAGCGGTCACGATAACGTAACCTTCGTATATTGCGACACAGCCGAGGAGCTTGTGCAGGATTCCGATGTAGTTATTTCTGCTGTTACCTATGCAGGTCAGAATGTGTGCGAGGATAAATACTTCAAACCCGGTGTTGTGGTAATTCCCGTGCATACTCTTGGTTTCACAAACTGCGACCTTTTCTTTGATAAGGTTTTTGCAGATGATTATGGTCATGTAAAACACTTCAGATACTTTGATAAGTTCAGAAGTTTTGCAGAAGTTTCTGATGTTGTCAATGGCAGATGTGCAGGCCGTGAGTCCGACGAAGAGAGAATCCTTGTTTATAATATCGGCATTGCAATCCACGATATTTACTATGCAGGCAAGATTTATAACAAGATAGGGGACGGCGCAAAGGAAGTTGAATTCCTGCCTCCCACAGACAGATTCTGGCTCTGATAACTTAATTACAGTAAAACAGCCGACAAGGTACATTCAGATACCCTGTCGGCTTTTATTTTGTGCAGAAATTCCTGGTGATTATTCTTCCATCTGCTTGCCAAGGAAAGCGGCAGCAGACTGAGCAAGTTTTATCTCAGCATCAGAGGGTACTTTGATGGAGTCACTTGCCAGCATCACCACAGCCCCTGTCACGTCACCTGCTGCAATGATGGGGTAGATGACAGCCGCGTTGTGCTCCACGCCCTCCACAGGCTGAACAGGGGACACATCACCCTGATGTGCCGCAAAACTGCGTCTGTTTTCCATATAGCCCTCAAGAGTAGTTGTAACACGTCTCTCCAGAAACTCCCTTTTAGAAACACCTGCGGCGGCAATAACGTGGTCTCTGTCACAAATAAGTGTGGGCAAAGCGCTTATTCTTGATAGCACATCTGCATACTGCGTTGCAAACACAGACAGCTCACCCACAGGTGAGTATTTCTTGAAAATAACCTCACCGTCAGTGGCAGTGTAAATCTCCAGAGGGTCCCCCTCACGGATGCGAAGAGTACGTCTGATTTCCTTGGGAATAACAACCCTGCCAAGGTCGTCTATCCTTCTCACAATACCTGTTGCTTTCATATATAAAAACTCCTTATCTTAGTAATAGCAATACTATTATCTGTAAGACAAGGAGATTTATACTGCACGAATTTACTTTTTGACTTGAATGTGCTATAATAAAATAGAAAAATGAGGTGAGCAAATGGGCTCTTGGGGTACTGCTTTATATTCTAATGATACATCAAGTGATGTTCGTGATATGTGCAATGAGGTATATCCGTTAGTAGGTATTGAAAAAGGGACTCAACTGATTTTAGAAGAATATGCGGATATTGTAAATAGCGATATTATAGACAATGACTACGCGGATTTTTGGTTTGCACTTGCCGATTGGCAATGGAAACACGGCATTTTAACCGAGGAAATAAAAAGCAAAGCAATCTCTTTGCTTGAAGCACATACCGGAATTGACGAATGGGAAGGTGCTGATGTAAAAAAGCGACTAACAGTAATGGATAAATTGCTTGACCAGTTAAAAATGCCTCAACCCGAAATCAAAATTCCCAAAGCCAAAATCGCAAAACCGAAACATAAACCCGGAGACATAATTATTGTTCGCACAGGATTGAAAGAAAACGACCCTGAAAATTGGATTTGGAACATTGAAGATTGTGCATATAGCTTTATTTATTCACAAGAAATAGCCGACAAAATTTGCGAAACACTAAATCCCCCTTATGATGCTCACGACAAATACATTGCCATTCTTTGTGTTGGAACAGAAAAAACACCCCATTCACAATATGTTGAGGGCATTTATGATGAACATAGTGTTTACGCTTTTTATGATTATATTGGCGAACAAAAGCCAACGCTTGATACACTCCAAACCTGCGGTTTTGTTCCCAAATATCTACAATATGCAAGTGAAACAGGAACGACCATAGAAACAAGTGGTTGGTGTTATAAATTCCACTTATTCACATATAGTTTTAGATTGCCGAAAGATGGTAGTGAACAACTCATAGAGAGAGTCTTTAACAAGGAAGAATCAAATCGTTTTTGTGAACTATTCAACAGCAAAAATTATCTTCCTGATATTTCGTGGAATATGGAACTGTTTGATGCATTCGGAGAATTTTTCGAGGAAAAAGCCCGATTGGAAAAAGCAAGTATACCATACGATAATCTGCTTGATCCCTCAGCTTCAAATCCCGACTTGCGACCTAAAAACGAAATTTCTGCAATATTAAAAAAGCAAATTGAAGAACTTGATTAACTTCAAAAGCGAGGGGAATTTCCCCTCGCTTTTGTTATGTATGCGGTATAAAATATATGTTTTATTTATGTTTTGTTTTTATTCGGATAGCTGAGCGGATTGTGAAATTTGTGTGGCCGATGTTTTTTGCTGTTTTATCCTTTGATGCGAAGTTCTTCGGGACATTTTCCTTTGGCAAAGTTGCCGTTTATGTAATGCTCGAATAATTCATGGGGACCTGTTTTGGGGTCGTAGTCCTCTATGTCAGCAGAGTTGCAGAACACTTCTACCTCAAACATTCTTGAACGTTCCTGAACGGTGTTGTACCAGTATTTGTCCTCAGCCTCAAGCATTGCGTCTTCTGCATCTTCGGGCAGGATAACAGGGAAGGGACCCTCCCAGGGGGTGCAGTATGCGTCTACAGCCCATTTGCAGTTGCCTTCGAATCTTACAACATAAGAATCCTCAGTTCCGGATTCTTCCACAATGTCTTTGGTTTCCAGGCAGGACATTGAGCCGAAGAAAGCATAGCAGGCGTTTTTTCTGCCCTTTACAATTACTTTGTATCCACAATAGTTTGCCATAATATATCTCCTGTCGGGATGTTTTTTACAGAGCGGTCAGATAAAGAAGCGGAGTGACGAGCATTACGATGCCAGTTTATTTGTAAATTTTATTTTGGTAAGTTGAGTTAAGCGTGATAATAGTTTTTCTGTAAGTTCTGAGATGTACTTAAGAATTACTGAAGATAAAACTATTGCGGAAATGCATAGTAATATATTGATGATAGTATAGTCTGTCAGTGAAAGTAAAGTGAACGGACGCATAATAAACAACTGGTGAACAAGGTAGATATAAAATGAGTATTTGTCAGATAAATTCAAAAATGGATTGACGTTGATATTTTTGAAAATAATCATTATCATAAATACTGTTGATATTCCTAATAATGCATGAGAATACTCTAAGTAAAAACCAAAGAGTTTGGAATCTATATGAAGAATATACTTACCATAAAAACGTACTATATTCATTAGCACCGCTAAGCACGATAAAATACATATTAATGTTTTGAATATATTATACTTGTAGTTCTGGATAAACACGGCTGCAAAATAGCCGAACAAATAACTGAACCATCTTAAAAATACGAAATAAAAATCAAATGAGCGGGTAATCAACTCTAATGATATGGTAATAGCAAAGAAAACCAGAAGGAACATATACCATTTCAGTTTTTTCATTTTATCTGCCAATTCTTGTAAAAGTGGTGTAATTAAGTAACAGAATAGTATGTAACTGATAAACCACAAATGACCGATACCCTCAATAGTACCGCTTGTTAGAAAAGCTCCGGCAACATTTTTGATGCTAAGATAATCTCTGTGAAAAATGAAATATAGAATAATGGTGGGAATCAGAAAGCAATAATAAGGAATCAATATTTTTTTGAAGTTTTTTAGTATAAAATTAATTGGTGAGGTAATCTTTTTGTTTCCGTACAAAAAACCGCTGATGCAGAAAAATATTGGTACACCAACATCAAGCCACATACCTGATTCTATGCCATAGTATTGTAAACTGTGATAAATAACGATAAATAACATAGCAAAGAAACGTAATAAACTTATAGTATAATTTTTGCTTTTGCTGTAATTGTTTTGTAATTCCATATGTACACCTCACATTATTAGTGGATAAATTTTATCACATTTCTGTTGGGACTACAATAATAAAGGGATGATTCCTCCTTTATAGTCCATAATATAAAATTAAAACTCATACAGCGGAGTGGATATCCACTCCACCGTTGTGTTTATCTTGATGCAATTACATAATTGAGAAAAGTTCCTCAAGATAATCGATTTCATCTGATGAAATTGTTCCGTCACAGCTTGCAACGCAGAGAAGAAGCAGATAAAGACTTCTGCTGATATCGTCACCTTTGTGAAGTCTGAAGAAATTCTTTACCAGATCAACAAGCTTGTCGCAGTAAAGATCTGTCAGTTTGTCAACCTGCTCGTCAGTGTAACCCATCAGGTCTTTGAAGAAGTTGTTTTCACCAACAGAGAGGGAGCCGTCTGCACCAACAGCAGCTACGAGAATGTATGATAAAAATTTTTCGCCGTTCTCATTGTCAATCTGAGCACAAGCAGGTAAAACTTCTTTTTTGCAGATCTGAGCAAAAGCCAGGAGTTCATTATAATCCTTGTTTACAAAATCCTGCATTAAATCTCTTAAGGAGCCCATAAATATAACCTCATTTCAAAAAATATGGAGGACATTTGTCCTGATGAAATGGTATCACAATATCTGTCAGGTGTCAACAAAGTATACAAAAAAACAATCAGAATAACGGTAAAAATATTGAAAATGCAGATGTATTGTGATAAACTTACAAAAGTGGAGTGCTTTGTCTGTTATCAGAAGATTTAATTTTGTTTTCTATAGTAAGGTGAATTATGAGAAATAAAATTACATCAAGAGAAATATATGGCAAATTGACGCAGACTTCTAATCTTCACTCTATGCCCTTGATTGATGGAGATGTTATTATCTGGAAAATATATGTGAATGCATATATCAGAGCCTATTGTGACAGTTATGACACTTGCATTGAACTCTTTGATAACCTTTCAGATAAATCAATTATACATTGGCATCCTGATGAAAAGGAAATGTTTGATGAACTGTGTTCTCTTGGTAAAGAAGGAAATATTCTTGTTCTCAGAAAGACGATTCTCGGAAAAATAGTGTTTTACATAGGCCCGGAGGATAAAATGCCTGAAAGTCGTAACCCGTCAAAAATGATTTGTTTTATCCAGAATTAAAATACGTGACTGCAGGGTGAATTTACCACATTGTTTTTATACTCCGTTTTTTGAACAGGCGGGCGTATGCTTTAGGCTGAAATTTTACTTTTGAATTTTGCTGAGTAGTGTTTGCTTGCAAACATTTTTATACTAATAACAGGGGGATTTGTATGTTACCTTTATATTCTGCACAGATTAATACAGATTACGGCAAAAAGGATATAGCGGTGTATTGTTGTGATGTAACAGAATTTCCTGAGGAAATAGATATACTCACAACCTCGGCGTTTAAAGGTTCCTATGCTCCTACACCGGGAACTTTGTTTGAGGCTTTGTATAACAAAGGTGTATCGGTCAGGAGACTCGCCATAAAACCTGATATTGATTTAAGGGAGTTTTCCAATATATGGCTGTCCGATGAAATTGCTGACAGTGATACAGGAATACATCGTATCGGTTGTGTTGAACTCAGAGGCTTTGATATTATCTGGTATGATGAGTGTAAAGAGGATCAATTTCTGATAAAGGAACAATTTCTGATAGATACAATACGCTCATATTTTCTTATGCTGGATATGGCTGCAGTGCATAATGTAAAGATGGACACGGTTGTGTTGCCGCTTCTGGGCAGTGGAAGCCAGAGCATTGATGCAAATATGATGATAGTTCCTCTGATTAATGAGTGTATAAATTTCCTGAAAAGGAACCTGCATGTAAACAAATTGTATTTTGTTGAAAGGAACGAGGCAAAAGCACAGTTGATTGCCGAATACATGAAAAAATCATACAGCATACTCAGTCATAGCGGTGCTGTAGCTGAAGTTGTTCAGCAGGAGAATAAACCCTTTGCCTTTATCAGTTATGCCTCAGAGGATAAGAATATAGCAGATAATCTGTGCTCAAAGCTTGAGAGAAGAGGAGTGCAGGTGTGGTATGCTCCCCGTGATGTAAGGGGTCCCTATGCTGAGGCGATTGCAAAGGCGATTGATAAAGCCACACACTTTGTAGTTATACTCAGTGAAAACAGTATGAAATCCCAGCATGTTCTCAATGAAATAGACCTTGCTTTTCAGGGTCTTCCAAATAACATCAAGTTCAAACCTCTTCGCATTGATGAATCTATTTTCACGCCTTCGTTCAAGTACTATCTGTCACGACAGCACTGGCTTGATGCAATTGTGCCTCCGCTGGAAGACCGTCTGAATGAATTTGTGGAAAGTATTCTGGCTGATATTTAACAAGCTTTTCAGTATGTAAGTATCATCAGCTTTCTGATAAAAATAACCGTACTTTGTGTTTAAACAGAGTACGGTTTCTTTTTAGTATTCAGAGTGTTACTTTCTCAGCATATCAAGGGTGCGGTAATCAGGTCTGCCTTCGAAAAATTTCTGGAGGACTTTTTGGAACACATGGTCGGTTTCACTTGCACAGTCAAAAAGTGTCATAGAAGAGCGGAGCTTCATATCATCGGGACGGTCGAAGATTTCGGTTGCGTTGTCTGATTCAAGGGTCAGGAGAACTTCTGAAATCTCTCTCAGGTTCTTTCCGAGATAGGGGTCCGAGAGAAAAGCCTTTGCCTCAGCAAGGTCAGCAATTCCATAGAATTCTGCGGTGACACTTCTGCCGAGTCCTCTCAACTGAGGAAAGATGTACCACATCCAGTGAGAGCGTTTTCTGCCTGCTTTGATTTCAGATAATGCAGTGTCATATTTTTCTTTATGCGCTTCTGTGAATCTTGATAAATCGTATTCTTTCATATGTTTACCTCTTTGAAAAAAACAACAGCCCACTTTGTGAAAAGCGGGCTGTAGGCTGTGGTCTTGTAAGATTAATCCCAGATGGACTTCATGATTACAGGGTAAGCCTTGTCTGTGATGCTTACAACTCTGTGTACCATATTCAGGCATTCCTCACCTGCGGTGCCGGGGCTTACATAAGCATCGCACTCAACGCGGATGTCGTTGTCATCATCAAGATAGAACTTAACCCATCTGTACTTCTGGTTGAGAGCGTTACAGGTGATGAGACCCGCTGCCAGCTTATCCTGCTTGTACTTTGCAACCTCAAAGCATACGAACTGAACCATATTTTCGCCGTCTTCGTCAAAGATAACAAGAACGGGGATAGAGTTCAGGTTGTCACCGGAGTAAGCAACACGAACAACGTGCTCGCTGCGGTCTGTGTATTTGATGCCGTGTTCGTCCATATAACGAAGGAATTCGTCTTTGTAGATGTTTGCCATATCAATTACCTCCAATATTCTGACAGAATCTTCTGTTATTTTATTTAATTTTAACATTGAATGTTTTGTTTGTCAACAAAGTTTTGTCAAATAACAATAATTTTTTTGGCGTCATAGTGGGGAGTATTACCGGACTTTTTCTTTTTGATGTTAGTCAGATGGGTTTTATAATGTAAAGTTAAATTTTGTGTGTTGTGTTTAAAGATATGATTGCTTTATATAAAGTGTTGTGATATAATAAACTGAATAAAACATCAGTAACTAACGGATTAGTCTGATGAATACGGATTTTCAGGAGGTATGTATGGAAATTCTAAAGAATCTGAAAAAGTTCCTGTTTTCAGATAACAGGAAACTTAAAACCAGAATGCTCATTGCGGGTCTTGCTTGCTTTTCTTTTGTGGTAACTTTTATGCTGGCAGGTCCTTTGGAACTGTTTTTCAGAAACACACAGTTTTTTGAATACACAGTAGGTGAGGCAATGACAGCAATCTGCCTTGGTGCACTGATAGTTCTTGCGGTGCTTTTCGGGCTGTCGCTGCTTCTCAGAGGAAAACTCTTCAACTGGTATATTTCCTTGCTTTTGGGACTTTCTCTTGCAGGATATATCCAGGTTATTTTCTTCAACTCCAGCGTAGGTCTTCTTGACGGTACCATTGTTGAGTGGGAACACCTGACAACACAGGCTGTTATCGGACTTGTTGTCTGGGCTTTTGTAATCTTCCTTATTTTTGCGGTTGAACAGTTCAGCAGAAATATCTGGAAGAATGCAGTAATCTTCCTGTCTGTTCTTATTTGTGTGATGCAGCTTACCACTGTAGCCGCTGCAGTGTTCACAAGTGAGATTGATGAGAAGGAATCAATCTCGGTAACCTCTGCAGGTCAGTATGAATACTCCAGCAAGAATAATGTTATTGTTCTTGTTGCAGACAGCCTCGACCTGAGATTTTCTGAAGAGGTTATGGCAAACAACCCTGAGTATTTCTCTGAGTTTGACGGATTTACCTGGTACAAGAATGCTATATCCAACTATTCAAGATCCTTCCCCAATGTAACAACACTCTTTACAGGTGAGCATTATATGTATGATATTCCCTATGAAGAGTATATGAAAAACGGTTGGGAGGACAACCACTACATTGAGGATATGGTAGAGGCAGGTTACACTCCCAGACTCTACACAAGACCTATGTTCACAAATCCCGATGTAGAGTATATGGCACAGTATTGCTATAATTATCAGGAGGCAGAACGAGCAGTTGATTATGTTGAACTTGAAAAGCAGATGCTTTTACTTTCAGCATACAGAACCGCTCCTGTTGCTCTGAAATCTTATCTGGAAACTGACACAGACGAACTCAACAGTGCTTATGCTCTTAAAAATTCAAACCAGCTTTCCAACTCCGACCCTAAATTCTACAAAGGCCTCAAAACAACAGGTCTGAGCATAAACGACGAAATCAGCGGAGAGAACGGAACATTTACCTATTACCATTTTTACGGTTGCCATTCTCCCTATATTATAGACGAGAACTGCACCAACCCCGGAGGTAAAACATCTGTTGAACAGTCAACAAGAGGTGTTATCAGAAATATCAACGAGTTCTTAAGACAGCTCAAGGAACTTGGTATTTATGATTCTGCAACTATCTTTGTTACAACAGACCACGGCTACACAGGCAGACTTATTGAGCTTGACCGTGAACGTAACATCACTATGTTCTACAAGCCCGCAAACTCCAGAGGCGAGATTGTAATCAACGAGAGTCCCCAGGAACTTGTGAATGTACGTGCAACAGTTATGAAGGCTATGGGTGTTGAGAATTACACCGATTACGGCACTCCCGTTGACGAGGTTGAAAACAACGACCAGAGCATCAGATACTTCTACATGTGCGGTGCTGATGACGCAATTACCATGCGTGAGTACAACCTGATTACCTATAAGATCACAGGTGATGCAAGAGATTTCTCACACTGGGAGATTGTTGATAAATTCAGAGTCAGATATCCCTTCCTTGAAGGTTAAGATATAAAACTTAATAAATAAAGGCGAGACTGTAGCAACTGTAGCAACTGCAGTTTCGCCTTTTTGTTATAAAAACAGGCAGGGTGTGTATCACTCTGCCTGTAAGTTTTTGGTTTATCAGTTTGCGCTTGCGATTGCATATTTCTCAGTATACTGAGAGTAGAGTCGGTTAAACTCGGGGTCGCCTGCTTTGATACGTGTCAGGTACTGGTGGATATCCATTGAGTGGTGTGCCATCTCGATGATGCACACTGCAATGTTGGAGCAGTGGTCAGATACACGCTCAAGGTTTGTAAGGATATCAGCCCATACAAAGCCGCATTCAATAGAGCATTCGCCCTTCTGCAGACGGACAATGTGGTTTGCTCTGAGTTGCTTTTTCAGTGCATCTACAACCTGCTCAAGAGGCTCAATGAGAGTTGCAGCCTCTGCGTCATTTCTTAAGAAAGCGTCAAGAGTAAGGGCGATGATTTCATCAACTGCACCGATAATAGCCTGAAGTTCAGCCTTTGCAGAGGGGGTGAATTCAAGGTTTTTATCCTTGATTTCCTGTGCAGAGCGAAGAATGTTGATTGCATGGTCAGAAATACGCTCAAGGTCACCGATTACAAACAGAAGCTTGCTTGCCTCGTTGCTGTCTGCGTCAGACATAGGATAGGTGCTGAGTTTTACAAGGTAAGAGCCCAGAATATCCTCGTAGTGATCAACTGCTGATTCGTCTGCCTGAATTTGCTCTACCGCTTCTTTGTCGTAGTTTTCAAAGAGTCTCAGTGAGGAACTCAGAGCGTTCATAGAAACTTCAGCCATCTGGTTGGAAACCACACGGCAACGGTCAATTGCAATTGCAGGAGTAGTCATCAGACGCTCGTCAAGCTCAACCTTTTTCTCTTTGCTTTCGCCTGCAGGCTCTTTGATAATCTTGTAAGAAAGTTTTTCAAGGAGACCTGAAGCAGGAAGAAGCATTGCTGTGCACAGAACGTTAAAAACTGTGTGGCAGATTGCAATGGAAACTTCATTTGCGGGGTTGTTGATTAGCTCAAAACTGAAGATGGCATTGAGAATGAAATAGATAGCGAGTATTACGGTTGTACCGATAAGGTTGAAAGAAAGATGTACAACAGATGCACGGCGTGCATTGCGGTTAGTACCTACAGAGGAGATGAGAGCTGTTACGCAGGTACCGATGTTCTGACCCATAATGATGGGAATTGAAGCGCCGATTGTAACAGCACCTGTTGAGGAAAGTGCCTGAAGAATACCTACTGATGCAGAGGAGGACTGGATAATACCTGTGAGCACTGCACCTGCCAGCACACCAAGAATAGGATTCTGGAACATAATGAGAATGTTCTGGAACTCGGGAACGTTTTTTAGTCCTGAAACAGCATCAGACATTGTGTCCATACCGAACATAAGAGTTGCGAAGCCCAGAAGAATTGTACCTATATCCTTTGTTCTGGTTTTCTTTGCAAACATAGTCATTGCAATACCAATGAGAGCAAGAATTGGGGTGAAGGAGGTGGGCTTGAAAAGCTGAACAAGCAGGGCGTCACTCTCGATACCTGTCAGAGAAAGAATCCAGGATGTAACCGTGGTACCAACATTGGCACCCATAATTACGTTGATAGCCTGCTTCAGTGTCATAATGCCTGAGTTTACAAAACCAACAACCATAACTGTTGTGGCGGAGGAGGACTGGATAACTGCGGTTACACCAAGACCTGTCAGAAAGCCTGCTGCTTTACCTGTTGTAAGCTTGCCGAGAAGCTTCTTGAGTCCGCCGCCTGCGGATTTTTCCAGGGCGTCGCCCATAACGTTCATACCGAACAGAAACAGACATAATCCGCCGATTAAGGTTAATACGTCAAATAAATCCATTTGATTCACTTCCTATTTTTTGTTTCGTTGCTTTTTAATATAAAACCGGAGTGTTAATTCTGAAAGGTAGTTTTTGTAAAATTGATGTAAAGTATGTTTGCTTTTCATTAATTTATAAATATAAATATACAGCAATATAAAAAGAGGGCTGTTTATACAAAATCTACGTTTATAAAATTTGTATTTGTTCGTTTTTAACAGAAAAGGGTTTTTTGTATTGCTCAAAAAAAATAAGTGATGTATAATAGCAAATGTCAGACTCGGAATTTATTATGGAGGCGTGTGTGCCTTTTTGGTAGAGGAGAGGTATTTATGATTGAAACAATAATCAGATACATAAACTATTTTGTCTGTCTGTTGTTTATCATTTGTTATTCATATCAGTTTTTCTATATTATAGTTTCTTTTTTCAAAAAACCCGTCAAGTTCAGAAAGGCTGAGCAGACAAAGCGTTACGCTTTTATGATTGCAGCTCGAAACGAAGAGGCGGTTATAGGAAATCTCATAAAAAGTATTATGCAGCAGACCTATCCGTCTGAACTTATAGATGTTTATGTTGTAGCAGATAACTGCACTGACAATACTGCTCTGGTTTCAAGACAGGCAGGTGCCTGTGTGTTTGAACGTTTCAACAAAGAACTGGTTGGTAAGGGCTATGCACTTGATATGCTTTTCGGGAAAGTGCAGGAAATGTGCGGTGAAGATTACTACGACGGTTACTTCATTTTTGATGCGGATAACCTGCTTGATAAACGTTATGTGGCAGAGATGAACAAGGCAATGTGTGCAGGCCACAAGATTATCACCAGCTACAGAAACTCAAAGAACTACGGTGCAAACTGGATTTCTGCAGGCTACGCTCTGTGGTTTCTGCGTGAAGCAAAGCACCTTAACAATGTGCGTATGATTCTGGGCACAAGCTGTGCAGTATCAGGCACAGGCTACCTTGTAAGCAACGAGATTGTAAAGCGTAACGGCGGTTGGAAGTTCTTCCTGCTTACAGAGGATATCGAGTTTTCCATTGACTCTGTACTTAAGGACGATAAGATTGCATACTGCCATACTGCAAAGTATTACGATGAACAGCCCACAAGTTTTGTTTCCTCATGGCATCAGAGAATGCGCTGGACAAAAGGCTATATGCAGGTGTTCAAAAAATACGGCAAACAGCTTCTCAGGGGGTTTTTCGGTGTGAACGCCTTCTCCTGCTTTGATATGTCAATGGCAATTATGCCTGCAACAATTCTCACACTGTTCAGTTTCTTTGTAAACATGGTGACTATTGTCCTTTCTCTTGTTACAGGCTCTGAGCCCTTGGGCGTTATGTGGTCTGCAGTAGAGTCCATTATCAACTCATCTCTGATGATGCTGGGTGTAGGCTTTATTACAACTTTGGCAGAATGGAAAGAAATCCGCTGTCCCTGGTGGCAGAAGATTCTCTACATATTCACATTCCCCTTATTTATGCTTACATACGTTCCCATTGCAATCACCGCAATGTTCACAAAGGTAGAGTGGAAGCAGATCAAACACTCAGACTCAAAGTCCATTGAAGAAATGGAAAAGAAGAATTTTAAGAAGTCTGCGAAAAAGGAACCAAAAAAACTTAATAAATAAGTACATAACTATAAAAGACTCAGCAGATTACAGTTGCTGAGTCTTTTGTGTTTGTGGTTAATACACACAAAATATTACAAGATGATTTGTGTGCTTGCACAAAAATCAACCACGATGATACAGATTTGTTGATTTAATATTTCTGTGATGCTATAATATGTTTGTAAGATATTTTGTACTTCACAATATTGTAAGGACAGTGATTCCGATGTGGTGTTTGAATTGACATAATATATTCTAATTTAATAACGAAGGGTGATATTATGAAATTATATTCAAAGAGATTAGTCAGTGTTCTTATAATTTTTGTATTAATGTTCAGTCTTTGTACAGCCACGATTTTTGCAACAGGGACATATGGTACTGTAAATGGTAATGTAGTTAATACAGATGAAGCGGTGGGCAATATCGGTGTTTCAAATATACAGCTTGATGTATACGCACTTGTATCTGTTTATACTGATTCAAACCAAACAGACTTTGATAAGGTTTTTGCTTTTTCTGTATACACAGACGCAGAAGGTGCATATACTTTTACTAAACCTTCTGCCAACTGTATTGTAGAAATTAATGAAAACTCAGTCGCTGACAGCTGTGGTGTGCTGACAGGTATTGATATTATAGGTGCTGACGATACAACATCTGAATTATCGATTTCTCCTCTTGCTACTTATGAGGTTGACTTAGCGGATAACTCCCTATAGTTTTATAATGAAGAGGATAAGAAGTTAACTGTAAAAGAGAATCTGGATTCAAGTGCTTTAGGTAATGTTCAGTTGCGTGCTACAGAAGAATCTGTAAGTCTTTTAAGTGATACAGATTTAGCACCTGTTGGAGCTCCTGTTTATAATGATCCAGTAACTTATACAGAGGGGATTTTTACCTATCATTATGAGAGAGGTGCGTTGACGGACAGAGAATTAAGTATATTTGTATCACAGTTTAATCATACAAAAACATCATTATGCAATACATATGGGTTTAGAGAACCTAAGTTTGCGACAGGGCTTTCAACCTATAATGTTTATTTCCAAACGAATGGAATGATAAATGCTGGAACAACAGTAATAGGAGAGACTGGAACACACATAAGTATTAATATTAGTTCGATTTATAATCTTGCCCCAGATGATGATAATTATGCTACAATCTACGCACAGTGTATTAAAGCAATTCGAGGGGCAATTTCTCATGAGACAATGCATGCAATACAAATAGCATACGATAATTTTTCTGGAAATGATTATAAAGCATTTTGTAATAATGTAGCTGAATTATCAAAACTCGCTTTTGCTAATGGAGCACACTCACCGTGGGTACGATCTTTCCAGCAATCGCCAGAACTTTCATTGTTAAATAATGGTGATGATACAGTCTATCCTACCAGAGAATATTGTGCTCTGTTTCCGGTATATTTGTATGAGAATTATTCTCAGTTTAATGTTATTAGAAAAATATATGAGGAGTATAGTGAAGTAAAAGATATTTATATAGCATTAGATAATGTTTTAAGTGAACAGTATAACAGTAGCTTGGTAGAAGCTTATTTGAGTTTTAGAGTTTGGGCATATGATGTTAAGACAAATTCTGAGATAAAAGAAAATTTTGATTTTGTGTTGGAGGATAATGCAAATTCTCCTAAGAAAACCGCAATAACAGAAAATGCGGTTACATATACAACTCCAATGCTTTCAACGATGTATTTTGAATTTGAAGCAGAGACTGAAGATTTTTACACTTTCTGTTTTGCATTGCAAGGAGAAACTAAAACTTCAGAAGTAAATCTTACAGGCATATATACTTCACCGGATGGTGATGTGAATATTATAACATATCCATTCACAAGTCGGCTAAAAATGCCAAATGTTGATATGGAAGAAGGCTCAACCATCTGCTTCTTGATGAGTAATATAAATACAACAGAAACAGACATACAGTTTTACACATGCATGTAAAATATAATAATTTGAGGTGATATTATGAAAAAAATGATTGCATTGATAATGACATTAGCTTTAATAATTTCTTGTATTGTAACTGTTTCGGCTGATTCTCCGTTCCCTCCCTATAGTGAAGAAGAAAAACTCCTGGCAGATTGGGAATCTAAGCTTACAGTCTCTCTTGCAAACTATATTACAGCACAAACAGGTGAGGCGACAGAAGTCACACAGTTAAAGATTAATGCACTTGACAACCTTAAATACGGAGAATATTATCTGGTTTCCTTCAAAACTGATGCTGATGTAGAAAAGGAATATTTCTATAGAATGGGTATGTATGCATTGGTAGGTCATGCGGAGACTCCGGTTTTTGCAGACGGCTTTGCAGTATACACAACTGCTGACGAGCAATGGCATCCTCTCAGTTATGTAAACGGCAAGTACGATTATGTCTTAGAACAGTTAGCTAGTGGCTATTTGTGGGGAGAATTAATATGTGACAATGAGTTTTGTTATATAACTCACTTTGCTGGATATGACTTTCTTAACGTTACAGTGGCAACAAATATTCAAAAACTGCTTGCAGGTATAGATGTTTCTGATGAAGTAACAGAGGATGAGGTTCAGTACCATGATATAGATAATGACGGCAGTATAACCATCAAGGATGCCACTGCGGTGCAGAAGTGCATTGCAGGGCTTGAGATTGAGGTTTTTGATTCTATCGTTTAAGCTCATTTGCAGTAACGGAAAATATTAAGTAAAACTAAAACAGGCACACAGTTTTTTATCTACTGTGTGCCTGTTGTGTTTATATTTTAAGTTGTTATCTTTTCTTTACATTGTAAACATCAGTCTGCCGTAAGAGGGATAGGGCCAGTATTCGGCGGAGGTGAGCTGTTCCATCTCGTCAGAAACTGCACGCAGTTTACGCATAACGGTGAGAACTTCGTTGCAGTACATTCTGGAGATTGTCAGTGCGTCTGCCTTGAGACCTCTTACCTTATCCTCAGCAGTCTGGAGTTCGTCGGTATAGCGGTCAAAATCCTGAAGCAGAGCGGAGAGCTTTTTGATGAGCTTGAGTTCTGCATCAACAGGAATGTCTGCACAAATCTGACGCTTGTAGTAAACGTCTTTGGAAAGTTTGCCGACAAATCGGGATACAGCAGGGAAGATATCCTTTCTTGCCATATCAAGCATTGTCAGTGCCTCAATGTTCACAGTCTTTGAGTAGCTTTCAAGCTGAATCTCGCATCTTGCACGGATTTCGTCTGCGTTGAAAATCTTGTGCTTTTCAAAGAGTGCTACGTTCTTTGCATCACTGTAGTGCTGCATTGCCTCAGGCATAGTGCGCAGATTCATAAGACCGCGGGCTTCTGCCTCCTGAATCCACTCCTCAGCATAGTTGTTGCCGTTGAAGATGATTCTGGAGTGATGCTTGTAAACATCGCAGACAATGCGGTCAATATCTGCCTCAATGTTGGAGGAGCCCTCCAGAATATCAGCAAACAGAGAAAGCTGCTCGGCCATTATGGTGTTGATCATAATGTTGGGGCAGGCAATGTTCAGTGAAGAGCCGAGGCTTCGGAACTCGAATTTGTTACCTGTGAAAGCAATGGGAGAAGTACGGTTGCGGTCTGTGGTGTCCTTCTTGAATTCGGGAAGAACGGTTGCACCCATGCCAATCTTTACCTTTGAAGCGGCAGAGTAGGTCTCGCCATAAGCCTTTGCGTGGAGAACGTTCTCAAGTTCTTCACCCAGGAAGATAGACATAATTGCAGGGGGAGCCTCATGTGCACCCAGACGATGGTCGTTGCCTGCAGTTGCAACAGAGATTCTCAGCAGATCCTGATACTCGTCAACTGCCTTGATAAAGGCAGAGAGAAACAGCAGGAACTGTCTGTTCTCAAAAGGCTTCTTGCCGGGTTTTAGGAGGTTTTCACCTGTGTTTGTAGAGAGAGCCCAGTTGTTGTGCTTACCCGAGCCGTTTACACCCTCAAAGGGTTTTTCGTGAAGAAGACATACAAAGCCGTGACGCTGTGCAACGGTCTTCATAATCTCCATTGTAAGCTGGTTGTGGTCGGTTGCCAGGATGCAGGTTGTGAACACGGGAGCAAGCTCGTGCTGACAGGGAGCAACCTCGTTGTGCTCTGTCTTTGCGTAAACACCCAGTTTCCACAACTCTTCGTCAAGTTCTTCCATAAAGGCGGCAACTCTTGGTTTGATTGCACCGAAGTAGTGGTCGTCCATTTCCTGACCCTTGGG
>JAZQHL010000149.1:0-7215 GCA_045540595.1 Ruminococcus sp. | reverse complement strand
CCTGCCTACCGATATGGCAAAAGATGTACTTCTTCCTCTTATGGAGAGAAGCTATAACCTGCTGAAAGACCACCCTGTAAACCTTGAGAGAATTGCAAGGGGTAAACGTCCTGCAAATTCAATCTGGCTCTGGGGTGAGGGCACGAAGCCTCTCCTTGACAGCTTTATGCACCTTTACAGCCTCAAGGGAAGCATGGTTTCTGCAGTTGACCTTCTGAAGGGTATTGCAATCTGCGCACAGATGTCAAGCGTAGATGTTGAGGGTGCTACAGGCTACATAGATACAAACTTTGAGGGCAAGGCTCAGGCTGCAATGGCAGAGTTTGACCGCGGTCAGGATCTGGTATATATCCACGTGGAAGCTCCCGACGAATGCGGACACCGTGCAGAGTATCAGAACAAAGTCCGTTCCATTGAACTTATCGACGAAAAGGTCCTTGCACCTATGGTTGAGTATTTCCGCTCCAAGGGTGAGGATTTCTCTGTCCTTGTATGTCCCGACCATCCCACACCTCTTGTAACACGCACACATTCACGCAACCCCGTACCTTACCTTATTTACCGCAGCAATGCAGAGAATAAGGGCGTAGATGTGTTCACTGAGGCAAATGCCTCAGAAACAGGCGTTTTCGTAGAAGAGGGCTATACTCTTATGTCCCGATTCATCGGCTGATTGCTTACAAATGTAAATACATAAAACAATAAGGCGGTACAGTTTTCAAAACTGTACCGCCTTTGCTTTGTAAAATAAAATTATATGAACTCGGGTAGGAGACGACCAATGCTCGTCCGAATTTATCAGATATCCAGCGCCTCTTCCAATGCTGTAGCCAACTGGTCAGGGCAGGAGGTTGCACGTGAGCCGCAACGGATACCCTTGAGTCTTTCAATGGCTTCATAAGCATTCATACCTTTTACAAGAGCAGTGATACCCTGAGTGTTTCCGTGGCAACCGCCAAGAAAAGCAACTTCTCTGATTGTGTCACCGTCAAGGTCTACCATAATCTGTCTGGAGCAAACTCCGTGAGTTGTGTATGTGTATTTCATATTTGAACACTCCTTGTGAATTAATAGGGGAAAGTTTTTTATAAAAGAAAAATCCGCCGAACTTAATCAGCGGATTTTTTGGAGCGGATGACGAGGCTCGAACTCGCTACCTCCACCTTGGCAAGGTGGCGCTCTACCGGATGAGCTACATCCGCAAATTCAATACAGCAAAGACTGTATTTTCGATTGCTTGACTATTATATATCAACCATTTCATAATGTCAAGAATTTTTTTAAAAAATTTATAAAATACTTATTGCTGTTATCTTTAAATATTGGTATAATAAAAGTGTATTTTTGCATTTATATTGTTTACACATAAATATAAGGAGGTATCATGATGAATTCCATGGACCGCAGACAGATAGCACAGGGGGTCAACTTCTCTGCTATCAGCGATAACAGATTCAAAACAATGAAAATTTCTGCTACAGTGCTGGTGCCATTAAGTGCTGACACTGCGTCTGCATATGCACTTCTGACTCAGGTTATGACCCGTTCCTGCAAGGAATACCCTGATTTCACCGCACTTTCCAGAAAACTCAGCTTTCTTTACGGTGCATCACTTTCAGGCGGTGTCCGCAAACTTGGCGAGTCTCTGGCACTCACATTTTCCGTATCCGGTCTTGATGACCGCTATGCTCTTACAGATGAGAGTATCTCTGAAGAACTTTCACGTATGCTTTGCTCTGTAATATTTGCCCCTCTCCTTGATGGTGAAGCCTTCAACAGCGAAGAGGTAGAGCAGGAGAGACGTCAGCTTATAGAACACGCAGAAGGTGAAATCAACGATAAGCGTTCCTATGCAAACAACAGACTTCTTGAACTTATGTGTGAGTCTGAGCCTTACGGAATCCGCCGCTACGGTACAGTGGAAGGCATAAAGAAGGTAACAGCACAGGAACTTTACACAACCTGGCAGACTATGCTCAACCGTGCAGTTTTTGAAATCTTCTTTGTAGGAGATTCCTCTGCAGATACCGCAAGAGCAGTATTCACAGAAGAATTTGCAAAGATTGCCCGCAATCCCTTCTCGCTTTCCACAGACATTGTCCGCAGTGCAGACAATGTCCGTGAGTATGAGGACAGAATGGAAGTTGCTCAGGCAAAACTTCTCCTGGGTTTCCGTGCAGGCTGCGGCGGCACAGACGAAGGTGTTACCGCTATGCGCCTTATGTGTGCAATCCTTGGCGGCAGTGCTCACTCCAAGTTCTTTATCAATGTCCGCGAAAAGCAGAGCCTTTGCTACTATTGTGTCAGCCGTTATCAGCGAGCAAAGGGTATTATGGTTGTTGAAAGCGGTGTTGAGTTTGATAACATCGAAAAAACAAAAAAAGCTGTTCTTGCCGAGCTCGATGCAATCCGCAAGGGTGATGTGACAGATGATGAAATAAACTTTGCAAAGCTTAGCATTGCCAACGATTTTGTCAGCATCTGCGATACCGTTTCAGGTCTTGGTGAGTGGTATGTTTCTCAGCTTGCAGACAAAGAACTCCTTTCTGTGGAAGAGGCTATAGCAGATTTCAACGCAGTCACAAAGGAACAGATTGTAGAAGCTGCAAACAAGGTAACACTTGATACAATCTATGTTCTCAGAGGCGTGTAAGGAGGGGTAATATGAAAATCAGAGAAGTTGTTTCTGAAAAACTCAACGAAAAATATTATGAAATAGAACACCCCACAGGACTCAGAGTTTTCGTCTGGCCCAAAGAGGGTTACAATTCAACCTACGCTGTATTCGGTACTCCTTTCGGCAGTATCTATAACCACTTCACAGCAGACGGAAAAGAAATAAAAGTGCCCGACGGCATTGCACATTTTCTCGAGCATAAACTCTTTGAAAACGAAGAAGGAGATGCTTTTACTCTCTATGCTTCCACAGGTGCATCAGCAAACGCTTACACAAGCTTTGACAAAACCTGTTATCTTTTCTCCTGCACAGATAAATTCTCCCGTTGCCTTGAGATTCTTCTGGGCTTTGTAACAAGCCCGTATTTTACAGAGGAAACCGTGCAGAAGGAGCAGGGCATCATCGGTCAGGAAATCCGTATGTACGATGATTCTCCCGAATGGCGTGTAATGTTCAATATGCTCCGCGCAATGTACAAAGACCACTCAGTAAAAATCGACATTGCAGGCACAGTTGAGACCATTGCTCAGATTACTCCCGATGATCTTTATGCCTGTTACAATGCTTACTATAACCTGCACAATATGGCACTTACCATTGTGGGTAAAGTAGACGTGGACGAGGTTGTGGAAATCTGCAACAGAGTTCTTAAACCCTGCAAAGAGGTTGATGTGCAGAGCCATTTCCCCACAGACCCCTATGAGGTTTCACAGCATTATGTTGAGGATAAACTCCCTGTTGCAGTACCTCTTTTCAATCTTGGCTTCAAGGCAGATGCATCAAGACGTCTCACAGAGAAAGAAATTGCATACACAGACATTCTTCTGTTTTTGCTTGCTTCTTCCACAAGCCCTATGTACCGTGAACTTATGGACACAGGTCTTATCAACGCCTCCTTCTCATACGAGCAGTTTGAAGGTCCCGGTTTTAACAGCATCTTCTTCGGCGGTGAGTCCAAAGAACCCAAAAAAGTAGAAGAAGTTATCAAGGGGTATATCACAAAGCTTAAGACAGAAGGCATTTCTGAAGAAGACTTTGAGACAGCACGCAGAGCTACTTACGGTGATGCACTGGCTTCTCTCAATTCAGTTGATACCACTGCAAACCTCACTGAGGATTTCTTCTTCAGCGGTCGCAATCTGTTTGATTATTTCGACGCCATAGCAAACGCAACCCTTCAGGATATAGAGGCAAGACTTCAGAATGTTCTTGATATCAACAACACATCACTTTCAGTGGTAACAGGTGAATGATATGCATAATGTGTCATTTCCATATCTCGGCATTGATTTCACAATCAACGAGGTTGCCTTCTCTATCGGCAGTTACGATATCCGCTGGTATGCAATCCTTATTGCCACAGGTTTTCTGCTTGCATTCTTCTATGCAATGCACAGAGCCCCGTACTTCAGCGTAAATACAGATAAACTCTTTGATTGTGTTATCGTAGGTTTCTTCACCGCCATAATCGGTGCAAGACTTTACTATGTAATTTTCTCATGGGACGCTTACAAGGACAACCTTGTAAGTATCCTCTACATCCATAAAGGCGGACTTGCCATTTACGGAGGACTCATCGGAGCTCTTGCAGGCGGTTGCATTATGGCAAAAATCCGTAAACTTAATATCCCCGGTACCCTTGACCTTGTGGCGCTTGGTTTCCTTATCGGACAGGGTCTGGGCAGATGGGGCAACTTTATGAATCAGGAAGCCTTCGGTACAGAGACAACCCTTCCGTGGGGAATGCTCAGCGATACCACAGGGGGAAAGATAGTACATCCCTGTTTCCTGTATGAATCTCTCTGGTGTCTCTTAGGTTTTGTTCTTCTGCATTTCTTCAGCAAGAAATTCCAGAGGTACAGAGGTCAGGTTTTCATTCTGTACCTTGTTTGGTACGGACTTGAGCGCACAGTAGTCGAGGGACTCCGCACAGACTCCCTTTATCTGCCCTTCTCAATCGGCGGATACACACCCAGAGTCTCCCAGGCATTATCACTGGCTCTGGTTATCACAGGTATTATTTTGCTTATTATTTTCAGAAAGAGGAGAGAACCCATGGGTGCAGTTTTAATGGACGGCAAAGCCGTATCTGCAAAGGTTAAAGAACAGGTAGCACAGGAAATTTCAGTGCTTAAGGATAAAGGCATTTCTTCAAAACTTGCAGTAGTAATTGTAGGCGATGACCCTGCTTCCAGAGTATATGTAAACAACAAGAAAAAAGCCTGCGAGGCTTGCGGTATTATTTCTGAGGAATACGCTCTGTCTGCAAACACTACCAACGAAGAGCTTCTTTCTCTTGTTGAGGAGCTTAATCAGAGAGCCGATGTAAACGGTATTCTTGTGCAGTTACCTCTTCCCAAAGGACTTGATGAAAAGGCTGTTATCTCTGCAATCCGTGCAGATAAAGATGTTGACGCCTTCCATGCTTCCAATGTGGGTAAGATTATGATAGGTGAGTACGACTTCCTGCCTTGCACACCTGCAGGCGTTATGGAGATTCTCCATCATTATGATGTTAATCCCGAAGGCAAAAACTGCGTTGTAATCGGCAGAAGCAACATCGTAGGTAAGCCTATGGCAATGCTCCTTCTCCACGATAACGGCACAGTTACCATCACACACTCCAGAACTCTGAATCTTAAGAAAATCACCAAGGAAGCAGATATCCTTGTAGCCGCTGTAGGCAGACCCAGGTTTGTCAAAGCGGATATGGTAAAGCCGGGTGCAGTTGTTGTGGATGTAGGTATCCACAGAATGGAGGACGGCAAGCTCTGCGGTGATGTTGATTTTGAGAAAGTACGCGAGAAAGCATCAATGATTACACCTGTTCCCGGCGGTGTAGGTCCCATGACTATTGCAATGCTTATGAAAAACACTCTCAAAGCCACAAAACTTCAAAATAAATGTTGACATTTACCCTTTGTTGTGGTATAGTGTATGAGCCGCTTATTGTGGGTCTTAAGATGACTTTGGTCACACCCAGCGATAGCGAGTCTAAAAAAAGGATAGGTACTAACTATGTACGCAGTAATCGAAACCGGCGGCAAGCAGTACAAAGTAGCTAACGGCGACGTTATCTATGTTGAGAAGCTTGACGCAGAAGTAGCTGCAACTGTTGAGTTCAAAGTTGTTGCTATCTCCACAGACAACGGTCTTGTTGTCGGCACCCCCTATGTTGATGGTGCAAAGGTAACAGGTGAGGTTCTTAAGACCGCTAAGGGCAAGAAAATCACAGTTGCTACTTACAAGCCCAAGAAGGGTGAGAAGAGAAAGCTCGGACACAGACAGCCTTACACAAAGGTTGAGATCAAGTCCATCGCTGGCTGATTATGACAGCTGTTTGCTTCATCACATCAGGTTCCGTCATACTGGGGTTTGAACTCTCAGGTCACAGCGGATTTGCCTCAGAAGGCTATGATATCGTTTGTGCAGCAGTAAGTTCAGCAGCCTATATGACAGCAAATACTATCACCGATATACTCAGTCTTGATGCTGATATTTCTGTTGATGATGGTTATTTGATGATGAGGCTTTCTTCACAAGATGCTATGAAAGCACAGGATATCTTAAGAGGTTTTGAACTTCATATGAATGAGCTTTCACAGCAGTACCAAAACAACATTAAAGTAGATTATTCGGAGGTGTAAATATAATGCTTAAGATTAATATCCAGTTATTCGCACATAAGAAGGGAATGGGTTCTACCAAGAACGGTCGTGACTCTGAGTCCAAGCGTCTTGGTGTTAAGCGTGCAGACGGTCAGTTCGTTCTCGCAGGCAACATCCTCGTAAAGCAGAGAGGTACTCACATCCATCCCGGCACAAATGTTGGCAGAGGCAAGGACGATTCTCTCTTTGCACTCGTTGACGGTGTTCTCCGCTTCGAGCGTATGGGCAGAGACAGAAAGCGTGCTAGCGTTTACCCTGTTGAGCAGTAATAACGAAGCATTCGGGCGGATTTCTTAATCCGCCCTTTTTTATTGCAATTCAGCTTATTAAATCCTATTACGCAAATACTAAAAATAGGAGGGATACAATGTTTGTCGATGTAGCAAAAATCAGCATAAAAGCAGGTGACGGCGCTAATGGTGCCGTATCATTCCACCGTGAAAAATACGTAGCCTCAGGCGGTCCCGACGGCGGTGACGGCGGTAAAGGCGGCGACGTAGTGTTTGTAGCAGATACAAACCTTTCAACTCTTGCTGATTTCAGATATAAACGTAAATATGCAGCACAGAATGGTGCTGCTGGTATGTCAGGCAGAAAAAACGGCAGAAAAGCCGAAGACCTGATTATCCGTGTGCCTACAGGTACTCTCATCAGAGATGCCGAAACAGGCAGAATCATTGCTGATATCTCAGGCAAAGAGCCTGTTGTAGTAGCAAAAGGCGGCAAGGGCGGCTGGGGTAACTCCCATTTTGCTACACCTACCCGTCAGACTCCCCGTTTTGCCCGTCCTGGTGTACCCGGTGAGGAGATGGAAGTTCAGCTTGAACTCAAACTCCTTGCAGATGTAGGTCTTGTGGGTTTCCCCAATGT
>JAZQHL010000148.1:0-3566 GCA_045540595.1 Ruminococcus sp. | reverse complement strand
CTTGCAGAAAAAGAAACATATTACGGGACCCGTCCGTCTCCTACACCTCACCACCGCCTACGGCGGAGCCTCTCCTCAAGGAGAAGCCGTGACGGGAGGAGTAAGAGGAAGGGTTTGATTCAACTCCCTCAGTCTCGCTACGCTCGACAGCTCCCTCATAGAGGGAGCCTTGAAAGCCCTCCTTGTGCAAAGGAGGGAAGATTGCCACAGGCAATCAGGGAGGATTGTGAATCTTTGCTTCTGCTGTTGTTTTAAATTTTCCGTAGGGGGCGGCGCCCTCGACGCCCCGAAAGTTTTACGGACGACTGATAGTCGTCCCTACGCGGGGTTACAAAAGACCATTATATCGCGTAGGGATGGGCATTGCCCATCCGAAAACCTTGCAGAAAAAGCAACATATTAACGGACACGTCCGTGTCCTACACCTCACCACCGCCTACGGCGGAGCCTCTCCTCAAGGAGAAGCCCTATAAGCCCTCCCTCTGTCACTTCGTGACATCTCCCTCACACTGTGAGGGAGTCTTGGGCACTTTTATGTCATGCAATCTTTCACCTGCGCTTCTCTTAAAAACATCGTCGTCCTCTCCAAATTTGCCTGTGAGCAAATGCGCACAGCGTTTACTCACTGTTCGTCAAATTCGGTGTCGTCCCCGAGTTTTTAAGGCTACGGTGAGATTGCACTTCTATGTCAGTTCGCAAAATCCTGACAGAGATTTAAAAAATCTCAATCAAAACTACGGAGGAATTCAAAATGAAAAAATCAAGCAAGTCCGCCACACTTTATATGGTGCAGGCGGCAATCATTGCTGCCCTTTACGTTGCGATAAATTACGCACAGGAGATGATTCTGCCATCTTCGTCAATAGGTCCTGTGCAGTTTCGTGTGAGTGAGGTGCTGTGCACGTTGGCGGTGTTTACTCCTGCGGCAATCCCCGGACTTACTGTGGGGTGTCTGCTGTCAAACATTGTGGCGGTGGGAGTGCTGCCCCTTGATATGGTACTGGGTACTTCTGCCACGCTTCTGGCGGCACTTTGTGCTTATGCTCTGAAGAATCTGAAACTCTTCTCTGTGCCTTTGCTTTCGCTTTTTATGCCTGTTGTGTTCAATGCTGTGATAATTGGCCTTGAACTGGAGATTTTCTACATTGAAGGCGGTTTCACTTTTACAGGTTTCCTGCTTCAGGCAGGTTTTGTGGCTCTGGGTGAGTTCGGAGTGTGCATTGTTATGGGGTTTCCATTTTATCTGATGCTTAAGAAACTGCCAATGTTTAATAATTAAATGATTTAAAAAGAAAACGCTATGGTTACTTAGTTGTAGCCATAGCGTTTGTTGTTTTGTTAAGACTTTTCTGTTATTGAGATTTTCAAGGGAGTAAGTGAAATATTTCAATTTACTCCCTTCGTCTTTTTGTTATACAAAAATCCACCTCCCTCAGAGAGGGAGGCTTGTTTGTGCATTACTCGAAGTTGAACTCGTCTTTCCACTTGTCCTTGAAAAGTTCAAAGAGTGTCTGGAGGAGTTCTTCGTCTTCAATACCCTCGAAAGACTCGGTTTCGTCGTCGATAGAAGTAATCTTCAGTATAACAACGTTGTCGCCGTCTTCTTCGTTTGCAGGGAGAAGGTAAAGATACTCAACGCCTTCGTACTCGATAACGTCAAGATACTCAAACTCAACCTCGTTGCCAAGGTCGTCCTCAAGAACGATAATGTTTGCTTCTTCCTCTTCGGGAGCATTTACTTTGATATCGTCTGCCATATTATGACCTCCTGGTTAATATATTAAAGTTTTGTTTATTCGGACGACCGATGGTCGTCCCTACGCGGTCATTGTATGACCTTTCCCTCAAGGGGGTATTTTTAATTAATACTGTTTGCCCCAGTATACCATATGCTTTGCAGGCTTGCCGCAGCATACGCATACATCAGAGAGGTTTTCCTCTTCAAAGGGGATACATCTGGATTTTACGCCGCCTGTTTCTTCCTTGATTTTCTCTTCGCATTCTGTGCAGCCGCACCACATTGCCTTGATGAAACCGGGGGTTTCCTTTGCAGTGGTGAGGAACTCGTCGTAGGTGCGTGCTTCGAAGGTCTTTGCCTTCATATTCTCAAGTGCACGGTTGTACATATCCTCGTGGATAATGTCAAGGAGCTTTGCAATCTCTTCAGCCACGTTGTCAAGAGAAACAAAAATCTTCTCTCTTGTGTCACGGCGTACAAGAACACACTGGTTGTTCTCGATATCCTTGGGACCAAGCTCAAGACGAAGGGGAACGCCCTGCATCTCGTACTGGCTGAATTTCCAGCCGGGGGAGTTATCTGTTGCGTCAAGTTTGACTCTGAACTGCTTTTTCAGGGAGTCTGCAACCTCCTGTGCCTTATCAAGAACGCCTGCTTTGTGCATTGCGATGGGAACAATGGCAAGCTGAACAGGAGCAACTCTGGGAGGCAGGATAAGACCGTCATCGTCACCGTGTACCATAATAATTGCACCAATCATACGGGTGGATACACCCCAGGATGTCTGGTGGGGGAAGTGGAGTTTGTTGTCTCTGCCCTGGTAGGTAATGCCGAAGCTCTCAGCAAAGCCTGTGCCGAAGTAGTGGGTTGTACCGCCCTGAAGTGCTACACCGTTGTGCATCATAGGCTCGATGGTGTAGGTAGCCTCAGCACCTGCGAATTTTTCTTTTTCTGTTTTTCTGCCCACAACTGCAGGAATAGCCAGAGTCTCACGGTAGAAGTCCTCGTAAACGCGGAGCATCTGAAGTGTCTCTGCCTCAGCCTCTTCCTGAGTTTCGTGCATTGTGTGACCCTCCTGCCAGAGGAATTCGGAGGTGCGCAGGAAAGGACGGGTTGTCTTTTCCCAGCGGACAACGGAGCACCACTGGTTGTAGAGTTTGGGCAGGTCACGGTAGGTATTGATAATCTTTGCGTAATGCTCGCAGAAAAGAGTCTCTGATGTAGGACGTACACACAGACGCTCTGTGAGTTTTTCGCTGCCGCCGACTGTTACCCATGCACACTCGGGAGCAAAACCCTCAACGTGGTCTTTCTCTTTCTGGAGAAGGCTCTCGGGAATAAACATAGGCATATATACGTTTTCGTGGCCTGTTTCTTTGAAACGTCTGTCAAGGTCACGCTGGATATTCTCCCAGATAGCATAGCCGTAGGGACGGATAACCATACAGCCCTTAACACCTGAGTAGTCAACAAGCTCTGCTTTTTTGACTATGTCGGTATACCATTTTGCAAAATCCTCGTCTCGGCTTGTGATAGCCTCAACCATCTTTTTATTGTCTGCCATATTAACACCCCTTCAGGATAATAAACATATAAAGTTATTATACATATAAATGCAGATTATTTCAAGTGTTTTTGGATTATTTTAGAGCCGGTCGTGCAATCGTGCAGGGCAAGGGCTTGCTCCTGACTGAACCTGCCCTTAAGATGAAACATTTTAGTCTCCCTCTTTGAAGGAGGTGGCGGTGCGAAGTACAGACGAAGGGAGTAGGGATGGGCATTGCCCATCCGAAAACCTTGCAGAAAAAGCAACATATTAACGGACACG
>JAZQHL010000147.1:0-20528 GCA_045540595.1 Ruminococcus sp. | reverse complement strand
CCTGAGCCAGGATCAAACTCTCTAAAATCTGTATGTTAACACCTTTCGGCGTTAAAACCTATTTCAGAGCTTTTGTGTCTGCTCATTAAAACACTTGCGTGTTTACTTGATGTTTGTTGTGTCATCTTCACTGTAATTTTTTGAGTACTAAATCTCAAATTAATTACGGGTTCTCATTTTCTTTGTTGTTCAATTTTCAATGTCCTTTGGCTAATTCGTGTGGCCCGTTTCGTGTGGGCCGCTCTCTTTAGCGCAAGAGTTATTCTACATCAACGCACCCGAAAAGTCAAGCATTTTTTTCAAAAAATTTTAAAAAAATTTGAACATACCTCTGAAGCCCCGATAAACACTGGGGTTTTCCGTAAAAACTTTTTTAATATTATATAAAACTGCTCCAGTTTTTTTCAGAATTCAGACCAGTAACTATAGAAAACTCTGTCCTTTTATATGTGTTAATTATTATATCCCCTACTAACTACTTTTAGTATTATATTCTTTATATAATTCAAAGACCTTGTTTTTGTCAACCTTTTACAAACTTTAATTTTATTACACAAAAGTAGTGATTTTTTATTTTTATTATGATAATATATTATATATCTTAACTTATATTATATATAGGAGGGCATTTATGAGCAATAAATTTATTATCACAATCGGCAGACAGTTCGGAAGCGGCGGCAGAGAAATCGGCAAAGCCCTGGCAGAGTCTCTCGGCATTCCTTGTTATGACAAAGAACTTATCTCTCTTGCTGCTAAAGAAAGCGGTATGGACGCAGAGGTTTTCAATAACGTTGATGAGCGTGCTACCAACAGCTTGCTTTACTCTCTTTCCATGGGACTTTACAGTTTTGGCAATACCTTCGCCACAAACGGAGACCTGCCTGTAAATGACAGGCTGTATATTCTTCAACATCAGATTATCAAGAAACTTGCTGATGAAGGTCCTTGTGTAATAGTCGGCAGATGTGCTGACTACGTTCTTAAAGACAGAACTGATTGCGTAAACATATTTATACATGCTGATATGGAATACCGCAAGCAGAGAGCCATTGATATTCACGGAGTTTCAAAGCACCGTGCGGAGCAGATTGTAAACAAGACTGACAAAATCAGAGCTAACTACTACAGCTTCTACTCCGGTCAGAAATGGGGTTTTGCTCAGAATTATCACCTCTGTCTTGACAGTTCAAAGCTGAGCACAGACAATGCAGTTAAACTTATCCGAGCATATCTTGATATACGCGGCGAAGAGTAAGGAATAAAATCTCCTTTGAAAACATATAATATAGAAGTTTGTTTTCGGAGGTGTATAACAAAAGTGTCAGTTGTAATTTTCATTGACGGAGATATTGACGATATGATTTTTGCTGATGAAGAATGGCATCACAGCGAAAGATAATCTTATAAGCGGAGTCGTTTCTTAATGAAACGGCTTTTGTTTTTATAAAGAAACAGACACCGGGAAGAATCAGAATTTTCCGACCGGTGTCTGATGCCCCTGAAACGAAACGGGGGCAGGTTTTTATAAATATATTATATTACACAGAGAAATATCACTGATTACTTGAAATAACAGCAAGAGGGTCAATAGTTTTATCCCCTACTCTGACTTCAACGTGAAGGTGCACTGCATCTTTTTTCTCGCAGGGAATTTCTCCTACCTTGCCGATAATATCTCCACGGGTTACCTGACCGCCTTCAACACAATACATTGTATCTGACACACCGCAGTAATACACAGAGAAATTGCCGTTGGTAATCTTGATGACATTTCCATACATAAGATCACTGTATATGCTGTCAACCACACCGTCTGACATTGCGATTACATTCTCACCCATATCTGCATAAAAATCCACACCCGTGTGAGCACGGTAATCCTCCATGGTGTCGTTATAAACTGCATCTTCTGAGTATTCTTTCATAATCTTCTCTGAGGAAACAGGATAATCAAGGCTTGCAGACACCTGTAGTATGGTCTGCAGACTTCCGTTTTCACCTGTGTAGGAAGGAGCTGTAGTCTCAGGTGCAGTTTCTTCAGTTGCAGGAGCCGTTGTTTCCGACGGAGCTGTTGTTTCCTCCCAGGGGTCGGTGACTGTTACTCCTGTTACATAATTATTGACCGCTTCTGTGGCAGGGGGCAGGGTTGCTATATAAGTAGGCTCTGTTACATTCTGATTATCAAAGCCTCCGATGCTTGCGTATGTTGACCAGAGTGCCAGTGCAACTGCAACAATACACACCGAAAATGCTGTAAAGAAACCGATTCTTTCCTTACGGCTTTTTTTATTTTTCTGATAACTGTATCTTCTCATAAAGATAACACCTCCGACCTTATTATTGTCAGAGGCTTACAGTATTATTCAGGAAAGAACAACCGCCTTCTATTGTAAAAATGCACAATTCCTCATAGCAGTTTGTGTAAACAATAACTAAACTTCCGAAAATAAAAAAACGGATTGTCAACAGGATTTAATTCTTGTATAATGTTGTTGAATCTGAAAAGATTACATTGTTTATAACGACTTATAACTATATACACAACCGATGAATGGAGTTGAATAAGATGGCTGACATTAATAACGCAAACGTTGACACACTGGTTGATATTGCTTCAAAAACTGCTGTGTCTGTTATTTCTGCTGCACTTGATGAAAACTGCAACGAGCATCAGCTCAGAGAATTGCTTGAGGCCGAGATGGCTGTTACAATCAAAGAACAGATCGAACAGAAAAAGCTTCTCCGCCAGCTTCAGCTTGCTGAGCTTGATATTCTTATTGATGTGGACAAGGTCTGTCGCAAACACAATCTGAGATACTACGTAGTAGGCGGAACACTTATCGGTGCTGTCCGTCACAAGGGGTTCATTCCCTGGGACGACGACATCGACATCTCAATGCCCAGACCCGACTTTGACAAACTGATGAAGATTGCAAAGGACGAACTTCCCGAAGATCTCTTTGTTCAGACAAAGGGCACCGACAAGGGTTGCTACTTCTACTATGCAAAAGT
Source organism: Ruminococcus sp. (assembly GCA_045540595.1). GTDB lineage: Bacteria > Bacillota > Clostridia > Oscillospirales > Acutalibacteraceae > Ruminococcoides. Next base: position 17,513 of record JAZQHL010000147.1, on the reverse strand, counting down.
CCGCAGAACAGGTACTTACTTCGGTGAAAACAAGTTTGAGCACACAACTCTGCACAAGGGCATTTTCATTGATATCTTCCCCCTTGACTATGTTCCCGACAGCCCGCTTTTACAGAAATTCTTCTTCAAAGTATTCACCTGCCTTATCGGTATGATTTGCTCAAAATCAAAAACAGGTGAGCCTCTTTACAAAACTTCAAAGATGCCTTTCATCTGGTTTTTCAGAATTGTTCAGGCAATTCTCCCCAAGAGCTTTATGCTCTGGCTGAGAGTTGTGCTGGGAAAACTTGCAAATGCTATGTCAAAGAAAAACTACCTTGCTTCACTCAGCGGATTCCACGGATTCCCCCAGGAGGTTGCTCCTGCAGAGTGGTGGGGTGATGGTGTTGACATTGAGTTTGAAGGTCGCACCTTCAGAGCTCCTTCCCAGTACCACACACTTCTCACTCATATGTTTGGCGATTATATGGAACTGCCTCCTGTGAACAAGAGGGTATGCCACTCTGTAGACAAGGAGAAGATAATCTTCTCAGGTTGCACAATGGAGGATTATCAGCCAAAAATCAGAAGAAAGCACAGCCACAACTACAGCGTTTCCGGCTATATTGTTGAGGAGCTTTATCCTGAGCCTGAGGCAGAAACAGAAAACAAATAAAATTAACAGCAGTCTTATCCTGTTTTGGAAAGACTGCTGTTTTTATTGTCTGTATTATTTATCTGAGTTAATCCTTCAGTCGAAACTGATTACAGTTCTCTTCAGACCGTCAATGAGTTTCACCTGAGGTGCCCAACCGAGAGCCTCAAGCTTTGCAGTATCAAGGCCAACACGGGCATAGTTGCAATAAGCTCCTGTGTTTTCTGCTATATCAAAGATAGCCTTTATATTTCTTTCAGGGAATAAATCTACAAGCATCTGAGCAACGTCACGGATAGGTGTAGGCTCAGTTTCATTTGCAAGGTTGTATGCTTCACAGCACTCACCCATGAGCATTGCAAGGAAAATTGCTGCAACAGCATCGGTTACATAGCAGAATGCACGCAGAGCAAGCCCTTCACTCTTGAGAATAATATCGCGGCCATTCACTGCATCGCTGATAAAGTCTGACATAACTCTGCCGTCACTTTCAATAATCATGCCGGGACCGTAGGAATGTGCAATTCTAAGCACAGTGAAGGGTATGCCATACTGAACGTTGTAACTTCTGAGGATTGTCTCGGCAATACGCTTGCTCTCAGGATAACAGGAACGTGCCTCAAGAGGATCAAAGATACCCATATCAGTTTCCTTGATAAACTCCACTCCTTCAACCTTACCGTAAATTTCACGGGTGGAGGGATAGATGATATTTGTAACATTCTTTTCTCTTGCAAGTTCAAGAACGTTCACAGTACCAGTGGTGTTTGCCGCAATGATACCTGTAGGATTGTGCTTGATAAAATAAGGACTGCAGGCACCTGCGGCGTGGAAAATATAATCAATATTTCCATCATAATGAATAGGCTCACAAACATCCTGTGCAATAATCTCGAAATTTTCGTCCTCAAGGAATCCTGCAAACTTAGCCTGAGCTTTTTTCAGATTACGAACAAGAGCCAGAACTCTGATGTTATAATCCCTTGTAATATTCAGGTGCATAAGTGCCATTGTAAAATAGTATGCAAGCATACCTGTGGCGCCTGTAATAAGCACTGTTTTATCACGGAGCATTTCATAGGGTACAAAATCCCTTGAAATCAGTTCTTCCATATCCTGACGGACTACATCTTTATCGTAAAGAAACATAATTTTACTTCCTTTCCTGAGTATATTGTATTAGTCTGCTTTCAGTATATCACTAAAGAAAAAAACTTGCAACAAAAATAAGATTTTATACACAGAAAAAGGGTTGTGCTCAATCTAAATTTGTGTTATGCTATTTTTGTAGTAATACAAAACTTTTAAGGAGGCAATATCAATGAAAAAACTAATCAGCATTACACTTTGTTTTCTGATGATTCTCAGCATGGGCGCTATGTCCTTTGAGGTCTTTGCAGCAGACGAAGCAAACTACATCAAAGACAATATGCTCTATGTGCACGCTGTGACCGATGCCGAAGAAACCCAGGCATGGCATCACTGGCAGCATGCTGACGATTACCGTGCTTACGACGATGACGACCACATCGACTTAGGTCTTGTAAAAGGTGAAGGTGTGTCAGAGGAAAAATACTTCTTTATGCCTTCTTCTGTTGCAAAGGATAAGGTTGTTGTTATGAACACTTACTCTGAGAGTGTTACAGTAAACGGCACAGAAATCCCTGCAAAAGCCACTGCAGAGGTTGAGTACACCGAGGGTGAACCCTACATGGTTTCAGCAGGCGGTGAAGAACATACTCTCATCTTTATGCGCTCAAGTGCAGAAGCCGCAATCTACATCAACAACCCTGATGCAGACGGTGAAGGCACAGACCTGCTCACCTACCTTTGTGCAGACAAAGAAAATGATGCAAAAGCCACCGGTGCTATCGTTGATGATGAAGGCAACGTAGATAACACTCCCATTAAGAAAATCAAGGGCAGAGGCAACACCACCTGGCAGAAAGCCAAGAAACCCTTCAACGTAACCTATGACAGTGCAGTTTCCATTGACGGAATGCAGAAAACAAAGAAACTTTCTTTACTTGCAAACTATCAGGACTCAGCACTTATCCGTAACCGCTTCCTCCAGGATTTATCCGACGAAATCGGTATGCCCTATGCTTCTGATTCAAGATTTGCCGACTTCTACATAAATGGTGAATATCTGGGCTCTTACCAGATTACTCAGAAGGTTGATATCGGCAAGAACAACCTGGTACCCGAAATTGACGACGATACACACTTAAACGAAGACGGCACTCTCAAGGAAGAGTTTCCCTTTATCTGTGAGGTTGACTCTGCTGCAGGTGACGGTGACTACTATATCCGCACTTCCTCTGCACGCTGCAAGCTCACTCTGAAAGGTCCTGAAATTGATGAAGGCGACCCCTACCACGATGAAGTTCTTCAGTTTGCAAAAACAAAGTTTGACAATATGTACAACGCAGTCCGTATGAACTCTGCAAATATGGCTGAGCTTGTGGATATTGACTCGCTGACAAAGATTCTGCTTATCAATGAACTTTCCAAGAACTGGGACGTTGGTGTTTCTTCACTTTACTTTGTTTACAAGCAGGCTGATGACGGAAGCTGGAAGTTCTTTGCTTCTCCTGTATGGGACTACGACAACTCACTGGGTAACGCAACAGGTGTTGTAAGAGACCTGAAGAATATGGGTGTTTCCGATTATGAAGAGCCTACAGGCTGGTGGGTACAGTACAAGCCCGGTGCAGATCCCTCCAAGAAAGCTGCAAAGTACACAATCCTCGGTTGGGCTGCAAGAAACAAGACCATTATGGAATATGCCGCTAAGGTATGGTTTGAGGATTTTGTACCTGCAATTGAAATCTTCAATTCAAAGAACGTTGACAGCGGTGAGCTTTACTCCTCCAATGTTTATTATGATATTCTTGAAGGTTCTGCCGCAATGAACTATGAGATGGGTTGGCTTTTGACCACAGGCGACTGGATCTGCGACCACTCCACACTTACCACAGGCACCTTCAATTCTTCAACAGGAGCTTTTGTCCCCTCAGATACAGATACAACCTACGACATCACAAAGTTTGAGGATCAGTACAGATATACCGTGGACTGGCTCAACACAAGATGTGCATGGCTCAGCGCTCAGTTCTGTGAAACCTACGCTTCCATGGCTCCCACAAACCCCGATGTCACCCCTGACGTTGCATTGCTTGGTGATGCAGACCTTGATATGAACGTAAACATCAAGGATGCAACTCAGATTCAGAAGCACGCTGCTAAGCTTCTCGTCATTACAGGTCTTGCTTTCCAGTGTGCAGATGTGCGTCCCGATAACGATGTAAACATCAACGACGCAACTGCAATTCAGAAATATGTAGCAGGCCTCAGTGTTGATTATCCTGTCGGCGAAAAACTTGCCGAAAACTGATTTTAATCAATTTATCAAAGGTTTTCTCTCAAGCCCTGTCTGAAAAGGCAGGGCTTGATTTTGGATAAATTCTGATAAATACCACTTATTGTTCTATCATTTTTACAAATTATCATTAATTTCTACAACTTTATTTGCTTTGTTCCAAATTTTATGCTATACTAAAAAAAGTCAAATGGCGGTGGTAAAATGGATAATAAAGATATCTTTGTATACGGACAATATCTGTCACGTCTTGTGGCAAGCACACTGAATTCAACTGTGCCTGATTCTCCTTTTGAGAATATAGATTGGGCACAGCTTTATAAGCTTGCCGCTTTTCAGAACCTGACAGCTCTTGTTTACCCCGCACTCAAATATTTATCTGTCCCTGCCGATGTTCTTCAGAGCTGGAAATACGCCAACAACCGTCTGATTGCCCGCGAAACACGCCAGGCTATCGAGGCGGATATGATTTTCAGTATACTCCAAAAAGAAAACATACCTTTCATCAGAATGAAAGGCATTGTTACAAAGAATTACTACCCCGCCCCCTATATGCGTACTCAGGCAGATGTGGATATCTGTATGAGTGAAGAGCACCGCAGATACTGCTCTTCCATTATGAATGAACTGGGATATGAAATCTTCTCTGTTGCAGAAAACACCGATGAGTATGTGAAAGATAATTTCTATTACTATGAACTACACTCCTCGGTATATCCGACAACTTCAGACTTTTATAACATCTTCGAAGATCCCTTTTCAAAAGTTTCAGAGTCCGGTGATGGCACAGGCTACGTATTTACAGACGAATATTTCTATCTCCATCTTGTCACTCACCTTTACAAGCATTTTATTACAGAAGGTTGCGGAATCAGACTTCTCTGCGACCTGTATGTTTACAACAAAGCCCACCAGAACCTTGACTATGATTTCATCAACTCAGTGCTTAAGGAATGCAAACTCGATAAATTCCACGAAAGTTTAATCAGTCTTAACGAAGCGCTCTTTGGCAATAAAGAGTATACACAGGATCAGATTGATATTGCTACCTTCATTTTTGGCTGCGGTGATCACGGAAGTGACACCATCAGACGTCTGACAAATTCAAACCCAGATAAAATTGAGTCTTACTCAAAGAAAAACAAACTCAGATTCGCTCTGGAGATATATTTTCCAAAAGCAGATACTCTGAAAAACAGATATCATGTGCTTGAGAAAGCACCTGTGCTTCTGCCTTTTTTCTGGGTAGTACGAGGTTTCTCTACTTTATTCTTCAAAAGGGACGCTCTCAAAGAGCAGAATGAAATTATCAGATCTGTAAACTCTCAAGAAACGCAGGAAGCAATGAGAGTGCAGACTTTAATGGGAATCAGAGATTAAAATGAAATACTGAGCATCAGGTACCGATACTCAGTATTTCTGAAGTTTTCTGAAATCAACCTTATTCAGTGCGGTTTTTGGCAAAGACAAAACAAATTCAATTTCAGAAGGAACAGCATAGTGAGATAGGTTTTTTCTGCAGTAAGAAATCAGTTTCAACCTTAGTTTTTCTTCTGATTTGTTTTTGTCTGCAGGCACTACAAAGGCTTTCACCCTCTCTACACTGTAAGGATCACAAATCCCTGTGACACAGCAAGCCAGAACTTTCGGATGTGCACACAGAACAGCCTCTACCTGCGAGGGGTAAACATTGAATCCTTTTGTGACTATAATGCGTTTTATCCGCTCTCTGAAGTACACAAAGCCGTCTTTATCCATCATTCCTGCATCTCCTGTATGCAGCCATTTACGACCGTCACTGTGAAGTCTCAGCGCCTTGCAGGTTTCTTCTTTGTTATTAAGATACCCCAGCATCAGAGTAGGACCTGTTATGCAGATTTCACCCACAGTACCCGCAGGCGCTTCCTCTGTGGTATTGACCTTACAAATCTTAAAATACATATCCGGAAACGGTATTCCCACGCTATCCCTTCTGTGAAGGTTTTCAGGACTCAGACACCCGGCACCGATGCACTCTGTCAGCCCGTAGCCTTCTCTGATTTTCACCGTGGCACCGTGTTCCTTCAGATATCCGTCAAACTTTTCCCTGAGGTTTTCACTGAGGGTGTCTCCTCCCGAGAACACTCCCCGAAGACAACTCAGGTCGGCGTTCCTCATTCCCTTGCTTTTCATAAGGGCTTCAAACATAGTAGGAACGCCTGCGATAAAGTCTGGGCGGTATTTTTTTATGATTTTTCCACAGATTGATGCTGAAAACCGTGGCACCAGCACACTGCAACCTCCATGAATAAGTACGCTGTGAATACAAACTCCCAGACCGAATCCGTGGAAAACAGGCAAAACCGTCAGCATCTTCCTGCCTCTGATTTCACACTGCCCCATCTGTGCTGTCTGCATTGCAGTTGCATTAAGGCTGTAAGAAGAAATAAGCACAGCCTTCGGGGTCCCTGTGGTGCCTCCTGAAAAGAGCACCACTGCAGGAGCTTTGCAGGAAACCGACACAGGCTCAGGATTTCTTTTTTCCTTATTCTTCATAAGACTGTGCCAATTATAATCCATATCTTTCCTGCGGTGTGTATGTTGTCTTTTACATAATCTGTAAACCTTGCTGTTTATGAAATCAAGTTCATCTGCAGGAGTAGTGAGAACCACTGTTTTATTCTTCAAGAGAAATTCAGATTTCTCTGGCAATTTATATTGGGAATCAAGCATCACAATAAACCTGGATTCCAGAATATCCGCATACTGCGCAACCTCTCTGTGTGCTGACAAAGGATGCACAAAGCACCCCACTGCCCCCATACGGCTGAGAGCATACAAAAGATAGACTGCCTGAGGAATATCAGGCAGACACAAAAGGACCTTGTCCCCTTTTCTGACACCGATTTTTTCAAGCCCCGCCTGAACATCAATAATCCGCTTGGTCATTTCCTTGTAGGTGATGCTGCGGTTCATATAAATGAGTGCTGTGTAATGCGGATACCTGCATGCAATCCGCGCAAAAGCCTCCCAAAGTGTTGCAGGAGGATAGTGGAGGCTTGGTTTTACTTTTCCGTAAAACTTCCGCCATGGTGCTGAAAGTTCCATAATACGCCTCTTTTTTTAACACAGAAATAATATAATAATATCAGATACAAGGGACAATACTTATCGGATTTTGTATTGTCAGAATAACAGACGGAAGGTTATGAAAATGACACAACAAATCTATCACTCACCTCTTATATGCTACGAGGTAACACAGGAGAATGACACCTTCGGCATAGACGTTTATTTCAGCGAACACAAAGATTCACAAAAAGCTGAACATCACTGTGTAATCAAAAACTTCTCCAATATATCTGAAAAAGCTCACAACTTTGCACGGCTTCTTTCTGAAAACTGTGCTCTGCCTGTACACGTACCTGAACTTGCTGAAGAATTTTTATCAGTTTAGTTTACATCTGCACAGACTTTATGGTATTATTATCTGCAGAATAATCAAAGATTAAACCAGAGGAGCCAAAATGAAAAGAATATTATCACTTATTATTTCACTGCTGATGATTCTTTCTCTGTGTGCCTGCACTCAGAACATCACAGATAACAGCCATAAACTGAAAATAATCGCCACCATATTTCCCCAGTACGATTTTGCTCGGACCATAGGCGGAGAGTTGTGTGATGTAAGTATGCTCATTACCCCAGGCACAGAAACCCACAGTTTTGAGCCTACCACCTCAGATATTATGGAACTTTCAGACTGCGATATCTTCATCTGCACAGGCGGAGAATCCGACCACTGGATTTCTCAGATGCTTGACAGCATCAACAATCCTCACCTGACAGTGATTTCACTTATGGTTTGCGTTGAATCTGCAGAAGATGACCATAACCACACAGAAGAAAACCACAATCACTCACAGGTTGATGAACACGTCTGGACTTCTCCTGTGAATGCAATAAAAATCAGTGAAGCAATCTGCAACGCAATGTGTGAGAAAGACCCCGAAAACTCAGAAACTTACAAGGGTAATCTAAGCACTTATAAAGATAGCCTTTCTGCACTTGATAAAAGTTTCAGAGAAATCACAGACAACGCTGTAAGGAAAACTCTTGTCTTTGGAGACAGATTCCCTCTCAAGCACTTTGCTCAGGAATACGGGCTTGATTATGCGGCTGCCTTCTCAGGCTGCTCTGATGACACAGAAGCAAGTGCTTCTACCATTGCAGGACTCATTGACAAAGTGAAGAAGGAAAACATTCCTGTTGTGCTGAAGATTGAACTCAGTTCTGACAATATCGCCTCTACCATCTGCAAGGAAACAGGAGCACAGATGCTCACTTTCTATTCCTGCCACAACATTTCAAAAGAAGATTTTGACAACGGTGAAACTTACCTCTCTCTTATGCAGAAAAACACAGAGACCCTGAAAGCCGCTCTGTACTGAAAGTGATAATAAACAGAAAAACAGCCTTCCCGAAAACGGAAAGGCTGTTTTATTATGTGTGAGATAAATATTACTCTGTCATAAAGAGCACACCAAGGGTATTGGGGCCGCAATGGCTTGAGATTGTACCGCTTGCACGGGTAAGGAAAACTTCCTTGAAAATGCCTTTGGAAACAACGTAGTCAAAAACCTTCTTTTCGATGTCGTTATCCATTGATGAATAAGTAACAAAAGCACGGTCTGTCTTGATGTTATCATACTGAGCCAGAGTATCGTCAACGTACTCCATAACAACTTTTTCATACTTGCCGCGGTATTTCTTACCAACACCCATGGCACCCTGCTGCTCGTTGAAAACCTTGATGCTGGGTTTAAGACCCAGAAGGTTTGCGCCGAATGCTGCCAGAGCAGAGCAACGTCCGCCTGCACGCAGGAACTCAAGTGTATCAAGAACAAAGCTTGCATGGTTTTTCTGATTGAGAGCAGAAACCTCTTCTGCAACCTGCTTTGCAGGCATACCCTGTGCAATACGCTCTGCAGCCTCAATTGCAAGCAGGCCTGCACCTGTGCTCAGTGAGCACGAGTCAACGGGATAAACCTTACCACCCAACTCCTCAGCAGCAAGGCAGCTGTTGCGGTAGCTTGAAGAAAGTGCTGAGCCAAGGCTGATATATACAATTTCATAGCCATCTTCCACATAGGGTCTGAGTGCGGTGACAATATCGTTTACATTGATAGCCGCTGTTTTGGGAAGTTCCTTTGTTTTATAGTAATGCTCAAAAATTTCTTCTGTTGTGATATCCACGCCGTCTTCGTAGGTTTTATCCTCAAGAATAACGTGAATGGGAACTGTGTGAATACTGTATCTGTCACAGAGTTCCTTTGTAAGATCGATAGAACTGTCAGCAAAAAGTATTACTTTATTATCCATTTCCCCTTGCTCCTTTTCTTATTTCAAGTCAAAGATTAGCAGTTGTAAACAATGCTGTTTTGTGATATAATTATCACTGAACTTTATTATATAATAGTTTTATGAACAAATCAAGTATTTCATAAAGTGAGGTAACATTTTTATGATTAAAAAGTATGTTTTTGGTACTCCTTTTGAAACCGAAGCAGTGGTTGCAGATGTTCAGATATCCGACGCTCCTGTACCCTACTTTGAGGTAAGCACTCAGAAGGGACTTTCTTTCAGACTGAATCTTGAAAAAAACGATGCAGTTTACGGTCTGGGTGAATCTGTAAGAGGTATCAATAAAAGAGGTTACACATACAGCACCTTCTGTGCTGACGACCCTAACCACACTGAAGCAACCCATTCTCTTTACGGAGCACATAACTTCATTGTAGTTGAGCAAAAAAACAGAATTTTCGGTGCTTTCTTTGACTGTCCCTCAACAGTCAACTTTGATGTGGCTTTCACAAAAGCAGATGAGCTGCTCATTACATCTGAAAACACTAATATGTATGTTTATATTGTTGATGGTAGTACAATCTATGAAATTGTCAGGGAATTCCGCAAAGCCATAGGTATGAGCTACATTCCTCCTATGTGGGCTTTCGGCTACACCCAGTGCAGATGGAGTTATCTGAGCAAGGACGAAATCCGTGAGGTTGTAAGAAAACACCGTGAACTTAACATTCCTCTTGATGCAGTTTACCTTGACATTGATTATATGGAAAGATACAAGGACTTCACTCTGAACGAAGAAACCTTCGGTGACCTTGAAGGTTTTGCAAAGGAAATGAGAGAACAGGGTATCCGCCTTGTGCCCATCATTGATGCAGGCGTTAAGATTGAAGAAGGCTATGATGTTTACGAAGAGGGTGTAGAGAAAGGCTACTTCTGTAGTGATGCAGAAGGTAAACCCTTTGAGGCTTGTGTATGGCCCGGTATGACTCACTTCCCCGATTTTCTCAACCCCGAGGCAAGGCGTTGGTTTGGTGCTAAGTATAAAATCCTTACCGATATGGGCATTGAGGGCTTCTGGAACGATATGAACGAGCCTGCAATTTTCTTCTCTCAGAACAGTGTTGACAGGACTGCTCAGATGGTAAAAGAAAAAGCACAAAAGGACTTTACCATTGATGATTTCAGAGAGCTTCAGGGATACCTCTCAAGCAGACAGAATTGTGAAGAAGATTACAGCGGATTTTATCACAACACACCCCAGGGAAGATATTGCCACAAGGATGTGCACAACCTTTACGGCTACAATATGACCCGCAGTGCAGCAGAGGGTCTGAAAGAGGCTGAACCTCACAAGAGATTTCTGCTGTTCTCCCGTGCATCATACATCGGTATGCACCGCTACAGCGGTATCTGGACAGGCGATAACCACTCCTGGTGGTCACACATTCTGGCAGAACTCCGGGTACTTCCGGGACTTAATATGTGCGGTTTCCTTTATGTAGGCGCAGACCTGGGCGGCTTCGGCTGTGAGTGCAGCCGTGACCTTTTGCTCCGCTGGCTGTCCCTTGGAATCTTCACTCCCCTTATGCGTAACCACTCAGCACTTGGCACAAGATATCAGGAGTGCTACCGCTTTGAACATCCTGAGGATTTCAAGCACATTATTGACCTGAGATACCGTCTTATCCCCTACCTTTACAGCGAATATATGAAGGCTGCACTGAATGGTGATATGTACTTCAAGCCTCTTGCTTTTGAGTACAGTCAGGACGAAATCGCAAGACACACAGAAGACCAGCTTCTTGTGGGCAACGAGATTATGATTGCTCCTGTCTATACTCAGAATGCTGTGGGCAGATATGTGTACCTGCCTGAAGATATGACATCAGTGCGTATGAACGAAGGCAACCTTACACTCACAGAAATGGAGAAAGGTCATCACTTTGTGGAGATTGCAGAAAACGAGGTTGTTTTCTATATCCGCAAGGGCAAGGCTATTCCTCTGTGCAAGAGTGCTGAGAATACAGATAAACTTAACACAGAAGACCTTGAACTTATGGGCACAGGTGATGAGTACCTGCTTTACACTGATGACGGCTCAGGCTTTGATTTTGAGAATCCTGAGAATTTCAGATTGCTTAAAAAGTAATGAATAGTATAGTGATTATATTGGGGCAAAGCTATTAAGGCTCCCTTTTTGAGGGAAGACTCCCTCACAATGTGAGGGAGATGTCACGAAGTGACAGAGGGAATAGGCTCCCTCTCTGAGGGAGGCATATAAAGATCGCAAAGAAAAAGAGCAGTACCCGAAAGTACTGCTCTGAAAATCAAGTAAAATCAAAGGATAATCTCACCGTCAACTGTGCCGGAAAGACCTGCTGCGTTGGACTCGTCAGTATCGATGTGCATTGCAGGGAAGAACTTGTCGCTTACTCTTACAACAACATCACCGAAGATAGTCTCACGGTTACCGGGCTCGCCAACCTTAACGGAAACAATCTGCTTGTCCTCTACACCAAACTCTGCAGCTGCTTCGGGAGTCAAGTGAATGTGACGCTTTGCAACGATAACGCAGTCTGTTACCTCAACCTCACCTGCGGGACCTCTGAGGATACAACCGGGAGCACCATTTACATCGCCTGACTCACGTACAGGAGGAACGATTCCGAGTTTTCTTGCATCTGTGAAAGCAACCTCTGCCTGGTTTGCAGGACGAACAGGACCAAGAACGGACATTGTAATTTCACCCTTGGGGCCTACAACTGTAACCTTCTCTGCGCAAGCAAACTGGCCGGGCTGAGAAAGATCCTTTTTGTTTGTGAGAGTTGCACCCTTACCGAACAGAGCCTCAAGAGTCTCCTGAGTAATGTGGATATGACGTGCAGATGTCTCTACCATAATTTTCATAAGATTACCACCTATCTAACAAAATTTTACTATATTATTCTACACCTAAAAGATATAAATTTCAACTGTTTTGTAATTTATTGAAAGACTTTTTATAATCCTCTCAGGAAAAGGAGTTTTTAGTATGTATCAGAATTGGGAAGCCCTTGAACAGGAATGTCTGTGCTGCCAGAAATGCGAACTGTGCAAAGAGCGTACAAATGTAGTTTTCGGCACAGGCTCAAAAAATGCCGAGGTTATGTTCATCGGTGAAGGCCCCGGTGAAAATGAAGATTTACTTGCAAAGCCCTTTGTAGGCAGAGCAGGCCAGTTGCTTGACAAAATGCTTCTGGCAGTGGACCTTGACAGAAACAAGAATATCTACATTGCAAATATGGTCAAGTGCAGACCGCCCAAAAACCGTGACCCTAAACCTGAAGAGGTTGCCTGCTGTCTTGACTGGCTGAGAAATCAGGTGCACCTGATGAAGCCGAAGATTATAGTCTGCCTTGGCAGAATTGCCGCCGCAAGACTCATAAAAGAGGACATCAAAATCACAAAAGAGCACGGTCAGTTCTTTGAGAAAAACGGTGTGCTGATGATGCCTATGCTCCACCCTGCTGCCATACTCCGCGACCCCAGACGCAAACCCGAGGCATTTCAGGATTTCCTGACACTGCGCGACAAAATCGAAGAAATCTGCGACCATACATATTAATCGCTCGTACACACCAATACACAAATCAAACAATACAAACAACCCCTCCTGTGCATTTTACAGGAGGGGTTTCTTATTAATAAATCAGTTTACCTTGTCAGCATCTCAATAATTTGCCTGCAATAGGGATTATCAGGTCTGCGTATGGCAATTTTATACGCTTTTTCAAACCACTTGTCATCCTTTGTAAACAAGCCGAAATTAAAGTAACTGACCGCAAGGTCAGGCTCAAATCTGCCGGGATTCTCTTTTGCAAGTCTTTCTCTTATTTCTATCGCTTTCAGATAATACTCCTCTGCATTTTGGAGATTACCCTGATTTTTATAAAAATTACCTGCGTTATTATAAATCATTGCAAGGTCAGGCTCAAACCTCTCGGGATTATGCTTTGCAAGTCTTTCTCTTATTTCTATCGCTTTCAGATAATACTCCTCAGCCTTTTGGGGATTGCCTTGGGTTTTATAAAAAACACCTGCGTTGTTATAACTCGTTGCAAGGGCAGACTCAAACCTGTCAGGGTTATCTTTTGCTAATCTTTCTCTTATTTCTATTGCTTTCAGGTAATATTCCTCAGCCTTTTTGGGATTGCCATGGTCATCATAAAAAACACCTGCGTTGTTATAACTCATTGCAAGGTCAGGCTCAAACCTCTCAGGATTCTCTTTTACAAGTTTTTCGTATATTTCTATCGCTTTCTGATAATACACCTCAGCTTTTTGGGGACAGCCTTGGTGATTGCAAACTATGCCCATAAGATTAAACAAATCAGCTTTATCCTCAAGAGAAACAGAATCCGTAGAATCATATACACAACAAAGCTTCTCTGCAAGCTTCGTGGAATCTTTATTCTGTTCGTCCAAAAAACTTATGCATTCATAAACTACATCCAGCTCTATTTTTTCTTCAAGAGCATAGGGAACGATTTTTTTATAACACTGATCAATTTCTTCAAATCTGCCATCATAGCCATGCATAACCTGAAGAATCTCGATTTTTGTTCTGTACTCTCTTATGTACTTTTTTCTTCTGGCTTTTCTGCGCTCGGAATCGCGTTTCTCCTCTCTGAGGAATTCATCGTCAATATCGTTTGAATCAAGCACCGCCATACAGCCCTCATAATCACCCAACTCAAACAGACGGTAAGCCTCTTTTTGTCTCTGGGATATCTCACCTCTGACACTGTCTCTTGTCAGGTTAAGGGATACGTTGAATATCATACCCTGAAGTTCTTCTATCTCATCAATAAGGCTCTGGCGCTTTGATGCAACCGCACTGTATCTGCGATAAAACTCGTCGCTGCAATTTCCCTTTGCATAGACAGGCTTCATCTGCAGGTATTCTTCCTCGGTTTTTCTCAGTTCTTCCTGAAGTGATGTCAGATACTTATTGTTGGCAAACTCCGCTACATTGGCAAGGGACATTACTTTTTTTCCATTTACAACGCAGTTTCCGTCCTCTGCCTTAATCTCAACAAAATCCATCTCTTCAAGCTTCAGGCTAAGGATAATGCGCAGTTTCACTGTATCTATGTGTTCAAAGGTGCCGTAATAGTGACCAAAGGTTTTATCCAGTTCTTCCATAAAGTCATAGAGACTCTGCTCGGCATCCTTCTCGTCAACTACTTTGAAATAGGTATAGATTCTTGGCTTGCCTGTTTCTTCAAACTTCTTTCTGGCAACCTCAAACTCTTCCCTTGTATATTCTCCCGCCTTGGTAAAGAAAATGAAAAAGCAAAACTCACTTGAACGGATTTTTTCGTTATACTCTTCCTGCTTTCTCACTACGGTGTATGCATCGTCAAAATTCTCACAAAGAAGAGGCTGGAGCTTTACATCGTAAAGTTCCTCAAACCTGTCACTGATATTACGGATAAAGTTTTCAATTGCCATACGCTCTGTTGCAAATTCAACAATAGATGACGCAAGAAATATTTTTATGATTCTTCTGTTCATAAATTCCACCTCATTTACATAATACTACAAAATGTTCAATAAGTCAACAGGGTTTATAAAACATTTACAAATATTAACTGAAAATATTCATCACCAAAGTTTTCAATAAATTAAATCACATAACCACGTTGAATCCATTACAAACAAAACACAATCACCGATATAGGAACATAAACCAATCTGACAAAAAGAATAAAAACAAGCATACAATAAAAAAGTAACCAAGCAAAATAAGATATAAGAAAATATAAAAAACGGCAGTGAATCAGTGCATGTAAAAAACCTCCTGCAAAACACTGCAGGAGGTTTTATTGTCCGTTAAATTCAACTAAACTGTTTGTTGGCCCGTACCTCAACTTTCTTGAAATTGAAAACTTAAAAATCTGATTACCACATTGGTCTGTACCTCTATGTCAGTTTTTATATTCGGGTCGAGTTTAAACTTAAGTCTTTGTTGGCCCGTACCTCAACTTTCTTAGAATTGAAAACTTAAAAATCTGATTACCACATTGGTCTGTACCTCTATGTCAGTTTTTTATATTCGGGTCGAGTTCAAACTGAATTTCTTTTTGGCCCGTACCTCAACTTTCTCAGATTTGGTCGATTAAAATCTTAACTGTACATTGGTCTGTCCTCATAAAATAGGTTTATATTCGTATAGATTAAGATGTTAAGTTAAGTAGCGCTTTGGCTTGTACCTTCTCTTTCTCAGAATGGTCGGGTTATAAATTTAATTGTACATTGGACCGTACCTCGTTTTTAAATTTTATTTGATTTTAATTTTAATTGTACATTGGCTTATACCTTTTGGTTATATTCCGAAAGCTTTGTGCTGTCGGTTAATGTTCTATATATATTCCAAGTGATTTCAGTTTGCTTTGTTGTTACGGTTACAGGGGATTTATTTTTATGTATCCGTTTACTTCAGTTTGTTTTTACAGGTCGCTGTTAAAAACAAAAATCGGAAGAGCATTCCTGTCTGAAGTTGTGCAAAGCATTACTGCTCATTTCTGCCGAATCCGCCATCACTTTGTAAGCGTGATTCGGACAGTTAAAACTCTCGATCATCGGAATCTCCTCCTTTCCTTTAACTGTATCTATTAAATTGGTTTGTATTTCCTTTCCTTTTGTCAACTATATTATACTATAACTTTCTTAATTGTGCAATACTTTTGTGCAAATTTAACAGTTTGTATTTTCAACAATCTTTTATACTCTCTTTAGTTTATCTTGCACAAAAGGCACTGCCGCCTGATACAAACAGAACAAAATTACAAAAAGAAAACTCCCTTGCAAAACCGCAAGAGAGTTTGTAAATCAAAAAGAAATATTCATCACTTTCTGAATCGTCTTCCCTGTGACTTAATAACAAAACGATTATCTGTGTTCACATAAACCAGAGCAAACAGAAGTACCGCAATAAACACAGTGGGAGCTGCAATGATGAGCCAGGTTGCACCGGGGATAATATATCCCAGAAAACCCATAAGCGCAGACACTGCAAGCAAACTCATAATAACACCCAGAAATTTGCTGATAGCCTTTTCGTCATAGATAGGATCACCTTCCTTGTCGGTTTTTCCACCTGTTACGAAAGAGGCTGTCTTGCCCATAAATGTAAGCACTGCCAGAGTAACGAAAATAACAAAGAATATAATGAATGCAACTAACATGGTATCACTCTCCCGAAGTTATAATTAATTGCTTTGTAAACAGGGGTTTATCCCCTGAAATCTATTATATATTATCACAAAATTTTCGGGATTACAATACAAGAAAATAAGAAAAACAATGAAAGTTAATTTTCTGTCAATCTTATTATTGACATAAGATTTCTATGTGTTATATTTATTTAGTAACAATATTATACGGAGGGATTTTTATGAAAAGAATTCCTGAGTTTTTCGGCTCTATGGTATTTAACGATGAGGCAATGAAAAGGTGCCTCTCAGCAGAAGTATATATAGCGCTCAAGCGCACCATTGAAAACGGAGACCATCTGGATTTATCCGTTGCAAACGAAGTAGCTGCTGCTATGAAGGACTGGGCTATGAACCTGGGTTGCACTCACTTTACCCACTGGTTCCAGCCTATGACAGGCATCACTGCAGAAAAGCACGACAGCTTTATCACACCTGCAGACGGCGGCAGAGTTCTGATGGAATTTTCAGGCAAGGAACTTATCAAGGGTGAGCCTGATGCTTCCTCCTTCCCCTCAGGCGGTATCCGTGCTACTTTTGAAGCAAGAGGCTACACAGCTTGGGACCCCACATCATACGCTTTTGTAATGGGTAACACCCTGTATATCCCCACAGTTTTCTGCTCCTACACAGGTGCAGTTCTTGATAAAAAGACTCCTCTGCTCCGTTCTATGGAGAGAATATCTGCAGAATCCCTGAGAGTTCTCAAGGCTATCGGCAGAGATGATATCGGCCACGTGTATGTTACAGTAGGTGCTGAGCAGGAATACTTCCTTATTGATAAGGATATGTATACCAAGCGCCGCGACCTGATGTATACAGGCAGAACTCTTTTCGGTGCACGTCCCCCCAAGGGTCAGGAAATGGACGACCACTACTTCGGTGCAATCAAACCAAG